>CAZOQJ010000151.1:0-5450 GCA_964581905.1 uncultured Pirellulales bacterium | reverse complement strand
TTATAAGTCTCATTGTAATCCTTTTCACTTCTTAGAACCCACTCTTTACTTATTTCAATATTTTCTTTGATAACCTTGTTTGTCTCTTCAAAATCCGACTTACTAATATTCTTCACAAAAAAGTATTTTCCTAATTTAGGCAGTGAAATTACACCAATTGTTAATAAGGATACAACTGCAGCGCCTGCTCCTAAAATAAAATTTATCACTTGTAAAACCTCCTGTATTTCTATCAGTTAATGCTGTATTTTCTGTAAACAAAATTCTTCAACAAATCCGGATACATAAAAAATCTAAGCGTCCGGGGAATCAAGAATGCGCTGCAGTGCCCATTACTGAAGCGTCCCATTCCGGACCAAAGTATTTTATTACCTTCTTAAACATGGCCATTATTACTTTTTCCTTAAACTTCCTGATTCCAATCCAAAACATAATTTACCTTTCTTTCGAATTACTTTTCGTTTTCCCGTGTGTCCGTCGGCAATTTATCACTTTCACAGTGGTCGTAAATACAGTACAAAAGCTTTATGGCGTTCTTGTTCTCAATCCGATAATACACCTTGGCGCCATCGCGACGGCAGTTCAGGACGCCTTTGTCCTTCATCATGTTGAGCTGCTGACTTATGATGGCCTGCTTGCCGCCCAGAGCCTCAACAATATCGCCTACACACATATCTCCGTTCTCCAAGACCTCGATAATGGCGATTCTGACAGGGTGAGCAATCGCTTTTAGCACCTCTGCAACATGTTCAGCAACGGCTCTTTCTATTTTTTTTTGCTTGCCAGCTATCTTGTTACCCTCGGAATATAGATATATCACTATGTTACTATATTTTCGGTTGTTTGTTCGCGGTTGCACAAATTTTTTATAAAAATTCTCCTTTCGGTTTGTTCCCCTCTCTTGTAATTCCCGCACAGAGGGGAGTTAAAGCCATTTTTATATCCGCCCGCTACATCCATACAGGACTTTAATTTTTGCATAGATGAGCATCTGAGCTGCCTTTAAGGCTTATGCTGCTGCACTGTGTTTTTTCTTTTTTTAAATACGTGGTATGTGCATTTCGATACGAACAGTATTAGATACTTATATGACACAGGACCGCCAGTGCCCAAAGCAAATCCTTTTTATCCACGACCTTCGCTTCATACCTTTCATTTATGGGTATAAGATGAACCCCCTTCTCAGTTGTTCTTATGAGCTTGCAGGTAACCCCTATTTGATTTGCAAGGCGGGCAACTGCAATTTGTCCCTGCGCCGCTGCTACCGAAGGGCTTATTATAACAATGTTGCCGTCATTTATCTTCGGTGACATACTGTCGCCATCTATCTGCAATGCAAAGCTGTCAGGAAACAGCTTATGAATCTCATCACACTGGACAAACTCAAATATCTGGTCCTTGCTTTGACCTGTGACCTGAATAAGGTTGGCTTGTTGTATCTTGAGGCCATTAGCTAAGACCCGCGTCTGCAGGTCAATCGACACCGCTGCATCGACAGTTCTGACAATTTTTTTCCCGATATGCTTTTCAATGAGGTCTTCAAGCTGTGTGATGGCCTGTTTCGATTCCGGCAGGAGTAACTGGTCCCAAAAGTGCACAATCCCTGCGGCGGTTCTGCCCAGCACAGGTATCCACCTGGGCCGGACAGCTTCGGTTGATAAGATGTGCCGGTCATGCTTTTCTTCAAGCCCTTTTTTCTCGCACAATAACTCGACAAAAGCCAGAACCGGTTCAGTCAACTCCGGTTTTTTTGTCAAAAGGTCGTCCAATTTTTGTAAAAATTTTCTATTTGCCCCGGATATTAAAGTTTCCTCAGCACATCGACCTTTTAGAAGCCACTCTAAATCAGACCCTGTTACCTCGCACATTTTCAATAAGATGTCAATTGGAGGGACCCTGTTTTCTTCGTAATAGCTGTATGTAGAAGGACTTATGTCTAAAACCCGGGCAAATTTGCTCTTGCCCCTGCTGCCTGCATATTGCTGACGCAGCAGTTTAACACGCCCAATTATCGCTTTTTCGTCATTTTTTTTCATTATTTTACGTATTTATGAAAATACCAACTTGCAATCTTTCGCAATAGCGTTAATACTTAGAAAAGTTATTGGGTAAGGTGTAAAAATAAAAAGAAATTTTTGTTTTGTCAATAAGGGAATCGCAAAAGTGGAAAAATCTAAAAGAAAAAAACAAAAAGAGGTGCCGGTAACAAAAGGAGCAGGAAAAGCCAAAAAAACAGAAAAAAGTACGAAAGGCCAAACAAAAGCAGCAGAATATGTAAGCCACCTTTTGGAATTGCATAAATTACAAGGAGTATTGCTTGCCCGTCTAAACAAGGAGGTTTAGTCGATAACAGCAACCTCTTGAGCATCTGCGGATTAATCTAACAAGAAGCCGTTTACGAAATCATCCGAGGCCTGCAAAATCAAAATGCTTCTGGTAATACGCAAAACAAACCAGACAAAAACAGACCGTAATCCGCCAGCGGGGGAGGGGGTAATTCTCAAGGTAATTTGTGGAGTGCTTGTGCTTTTAGGCGGCCTTTGCTTAATTTTCGTTTCTAATTTGCCTGCCAGGTAAAAAAAAATTAGCTACATACTTGACGGGTACCCGGCAATTTTATATTGATTATCGATACTTGGATGCAATAATCAGAGGTTCGTAGTTCATAGTCAAATAGAAGGGGTCTATTATGAAGGTGAGAATAGAAGATACCTGTACTGCCTGTGGGCTCTGCGTCGATACTTGCCCTGAAGTTTTCGAGATGGGCGATGAAATGGCGCAGGTTAAAGTTGGTGAAGTTCCAGGCGAGCACGAGGATGCCATTCAGCAGGCTGCTGACGAATGTCCTGTCGAGGCAATTGTCGTGGAGTAAATCCCGTTAGAAAGATCAGGTGGAGCTTTAGAGCTTCACCCCCGTTAGAAAAATTATTTCTAACGGGATAAATTAACCGGATAGCTCTTTGCTTCTCTCACAAGCGGCTGTCAGAGCATCTTTTATCAACTGACTGAAGTCTTTCGAGGCGAATACTTTTAAAGCAGCTTCTGTGGTTCCGCCGGGCGAGGTAACCTTTCGGCGAAGTTCAGCGGGAGTTTCTCCGGTTTTGTCGGCTTCGATTGCAAGCAGGCCGGCGCCTTTAGCGGTCTGCAGAACCAAATCCTTCGCTACAGTCTCCGGCAGGCCTAATTCGACGGCTGCTTTTATCATCTCCTCCATTAACAGAAAGTAGTATGCAGGGCCGCTGCCGCTTACTGCGGTAACAGCATCGATTAAATTCTCATCTTCAACAACAACTGCTTTGCCGACCGATGAGAATATCGACATTGCCTTATCCAGCATCGGCTTTGCCTTGTCATTGGCGAATAATGCGCTGGCGCCTTCGCTAATCAAGGCGGGAGTGTTAGGCATAACGCGGACTATTGCGATATCGCCTAAAGCATTAGCTATCTTGGCGACCTTTATGCCGGCTGCGATGGTTATGATGAGAGTATCCGGTTTGACAGCATCTTTTATACTTTGCAGGGCATCAGTCATGTTTTGCGGCTTGACACTTAAAACGAGGATGCTCACTTTTGCTGCAAGCTCTGCATTATTGTCGCAGGGAGCCACATTGTAACTTTCTGATATTAGCTTGAGCCGTTCTGGTTTGATGTCGCTGATAAAAATATTCTCAGGTTTGTAAACACCTGCATTTATAATGCCCTTTATCAGGGCCTCAGCCATATTTCCGCTACCAATAAAGCCAATCGTATCCATTTCTTTGTCCTTGTTAAAATTGAACCTGAATTTATAATCTTATCGTTAATTTCCTTAACCTAAATATATAGTTAATCGAGGAGAATAGCAATGCAAAAAAATGTTGAATATCAAGAGGCAATCAAAACCAAATATCCGGAGCAGATAGTAATCGCCATCGCCAAAGATAAAGCCGGCCGGGCCAATCCGGTTACATTGGGCTGGACAATGATAGCTTCCGGCACTCCGCCGATGATGGCCATAGCCGTTGCAAAGAAGCACTATTCAATCGAAACAATCCGGCACTCGAAATGCTTTACTATTTGCTACCCATCTTCGGAGATGGCTGAAGCCGCACTTTTCTTCGGCTCGAAATCCGGCAGAGATGCCGATAAATTCGCCGAGTTCGATTGTAAGACTGAACCAGCTAAAGAAATTGATTCGGTTCTGCTTGGCGATGCCGTAGCAAATTTTGAATGCACGTTGGAGTCGGAAGCAGAGGCTGGCGACCATATAATTTTTGTCGGGAAAATTATTGCCTCCCATACCAACACCGAGCCGAAGAAACGCCTATACGTCGTCGGCCCGGGACATAAATTGGGCGCAGTGTAATTTGCGATTTTCGATTGGCGATTCCGCTACACGAATGGTGGGCGAGTGACAGCGATTAAAAAATGAGTTCGATGGTCAAAATCATATTCTGATTATAGGAAGTTCCCATAGGTCTTTTCTATGCGAAGCATCCATAAAATAGATTCGTTCGAATTTGGACTTAAACCTGTGGTCTATATGGTCAGGTATTTCGAAAGATTGGGAATTCTTGAAGACATCGACCACGATTAGTAGCCAACACTCATCGCATTTTTTCAGGTACTCTTCGTATCTACGATTTTTTTCGTTAATGCAACTTTGTATTTTCTCGATAGAAAAGTTTGAAAAGTTTTGCTGTAAAGCGGCCTCATTTACTTTCCAAAAGGGATAACGCGATCGAGCAATGCTCACACTAGAAAAAACCGTGGGTATTTCTGGCGGTTTCAGTATCTCCCAAGGTTTCAAGGGATTTTCATGATGCCATTTTTTAACTACTTCTACCAAAAACTGAGTAATTCTCTTGATTTCTGATGTTTTGTTTTTAGGTACTACTTGGTTAAAGCAGAACCACACCTGGACCATTAAAGGAGTAATATCTTCACAGCACCTTTGCGCAGACGCGACGATTTGCTTTTGAAACGATTCTATCGCTTGGGGAGCATATCCTTTACTAGGATGTTTAGTTACTTTGAATAATTGTGTATGTTCGATACCAAGTACCCCTGCACTATGCTCAATTAAAAAATCGGGCTTGTCGGAGTGTTCGGTGCGCTTGCTTAGTGGAAGATCCTTGCAACATTCTTTAAATTGTGCGAAGTGGATATCTTCTTTTCTGTCTTTATTTTTGTTACTCAATATTTGTTTCCTTTAACAATCTATATTGTAAGCCAAGGTTATTAAAATCAGCCGGTTAGGAGTTCGAATTCTTCGCTGCTGAGGGATTGTCTTAGTTTTTGTAGTGCAGTCAATTCAATTTGTCGCACTCTTTCCTTGCTCAAGTCAAGCTCTTCGCCGATTTGCTTGAGGGTCTTTGTCTTCTTTTTTATCGGCAGACCGATTGGTCCGAAGCGATTTAAGATTACATGCTGCTCGCGTTCTGTAAGCTCGTTCTTTATGACCTGGGCCA
>CAZOQJ010000150.1:0-5587 GCA_964581905.1 uncultured Pirellulales bacterium | reverse complement strand
TAAACAGAATCGACAAGGAGGATTTCGACAGTACCGATGTAAAATTATTTAATTCGGTGGCTAATGGATGTGCGGTATTTATCGAGAATGGCAGGTTGTTCAAGGACCTCGGGGAATTATTTATTGGTTCATTAAAAGCACTCACAAGGAGTATTGATGCCAAAGATAAGTACACACGCGGCCATTCTGAGAGAGTCGCGTTTATTGCACGATGGATAGCGGAAAGACTCATCGACCAGCAGCTCCTGGAAGAAGGGCAATTACACAAGGTTTATTTGGCTGGGTTGCTTCACGACATAGGGAAAATCGGAGTGGAGGAAGCGGTATTACGCAAGCAAGGCAAGCTGACTGAGCAGGAAATGGAGTGTATAAGAAAGCATCCCTCGATAGGAGCAGGTATTTTACGTGAAATAAAGCAGATGAGAGAAATTGTGCCGGGAGTATTGTGTCACCATGAGCGGGTAGACGGCAAGGGATATCCTAATGGTTTGGTCGGCGATAAAATACCGATGATAGGTAAAATTGTTGGACTGGCGGATAGTTTTGATGCAATTACGTCAAGACGAACTTATAGAAGTGCAAGGACGGTGGAACAGGCGATTGAAGAAATCAAGAAAGGATTAGGGACGCAGTTTGATGAAAAAATCGGCAGAGTTTTTATAAACAGCGATGTTTACCTGCTCTGGGATATCATTATGCAAAATAGCCCGGCTTTTGTTGGGATTTATGGCAGGAGCGGTTTCGCTGAATATGGTGCGGCTGCCGTGGGGACGTTAATCAGATGAAACTTAAAGTGCAGGATTATAACGATGTTACGGTTGTTGAGTTGCAGGGCGAATTAGATGTTGATTTTGCCGAACTGTTTCAAAATACAATCACCAATATAATCGCCAAGGGTAAAAGTAGTATAGTGCTTGATATGAGCGGTGTGGGATTTATTGATAGCCGGGGTTTGGAACAATTGTTGTGGGTGCGGGACTATTGTAGTGAGAGCAAATGTGAGCTTAGGTTAGCCGGGCTTGACGAGAACTGCGCGAAAATTTTGGAAGTTACCCGACTTGAAAATGAGTTTGACCATTATGCAGAACTTGCCGAGGCGGTAAAAAGTTTTGCATAGAGAATGGAAATATAAAGCAGGTTGGTTTTCTTGTGCTTCGTAGCCCCCGCAGCCCCTTAGGGGCAAGAGCAGGGGCAGAATAGCATAGGTTTTGGTTATGGGGTCAATAGCAGTAGAAAACAAAATGCAGCTTGGGCAGCTGTTGCTGGCGCGCGGTGTTGTCACCGATGAGCAGATTGAAAAAGCTCTGACTGAACAAAAAGAGAAGGGTCATCACAAGCTGCTTGGTGAGCTTCTGGTTGAGATGGGCTATTGTACGGAAAACCAGATAGCTTCTGCACTGGCTCAGGCCTATGGTGTGCCCTATGCGCAAGTTGGCCCAAAAATATGCGACCCAAAGACGATGGAGATTTTGCCGAGGGAGTTTCTCGAAGAGCATATCGTTTTGCCGCTGTTTAAGGTCTATGACACGCTTACGGTGGCAGTGAGTGAGCCGACAAATGTATTTTTGATAGATGAGCTCGAGCGCATAAGCGGCTGTAAGGTTCAAGTAGTATGTTCAACGGGCAAGGATATCAAGGCCACACTGCAGACATATTTACCGGCTGCGAATGTGTTTGTGATTGATGATATCATGGATGATAACGGACTGGAAGACTTTACACTTATAGAAAAAATCACGCAGGATATAGGCAATTTAGAGGAGATAGCCGGTCAATCGCCGGTTGTAAAACTGGTTAACTATTTGCTTTATAATGCTGTGCGGGATAATGCCAGTGACATTCATATTGAACCGGACGAAAAAAGACTGCGGGTCCGATACAGGGTCGATGGCCGGCTTTATGAAAAGATGTGTCCACCTTATCAGATGCATTCTGCAGTTGTTTCGCGTATCAAAATTATGGCTGAATTGGACATCGCTCAGCGGCGCTTGCCACAAGACGGTGGCATCCACGTTTTAGTGGAAGGCAGACCCATCGATTTGCGGGTATCAGTTATGCCGGGCAACTTTGGCGAAAAAGTAGTTATTAGAATCATCGACCCGCAGAAAATACTTTTCAATCTTGAGTCGCTTGGATTTACCTATGAGAACCTCCAGCTGTTCAGGCAGGTAATACAGTCTCCAAACGGCATAGTTCTGGTGACAGGACCGACCGGTTCGGGGAAAAATACCACTCTTTATGCAGCTCTGGCGGAATTAAATAGCGATGAGGTCAACATTTGTACTATTGAAGACCCGGTCGAATGCAATATGGCCGGTATTAATCAATTCCAGGTCAATGAAAGTTCCGGATTTCGGTTTTCGACGGCGCTGCGAAGTCTCTTACGGCAGGACCCGGATATAATAATGGTCGGAGAGATTCGAGACCAGGACACTGCCAATGTTGCTGTCCAGGCGGCGCTGACCGGGCATCTGGTTCTCTCAACTTTGCATACAAATGACGCACCCGGGGCAGTAACGCGTCTGCTGGATTTGGGTGTAGCCCCATATTTGGTAAGTGCTTCGTTGATTGCGGTCGTAGCTCAGCGATTAGTGCGGAAGATATGTCCGAATTGTAAGTCAGAGTATGAGCCGGCGGTGAGTATAAAAAAGGTTGTTGAAAAGTTGAGCGGAAAAGCTGAGAAGTTTTATCGCGGCATGGGCTGTAAAAAATGCCGTAATACCGGCTATGCCGGTCGAATTGCCATTCATGAGCTTTTTGTGCCGGATGAGCAGGTTATGGAGATGATTGCTGAAGGTGTGAGCTTAAAAAAATTGCGAGCCAAGGCGCTTCAAAATGGAATGATTTCTTTGCAGGCCGATGGAATTGAAAAGGTAAAAGCCGGAATTGTTTCTATCGAGGAAGTATTAAGAACAGCCCAGGTAGAAGCATAAATAAAACGGGATACGAAAAATGGCTGTTACAGCAACAAAAACTCAGGAATCGCTCGATTTTGTGAAGGAATTTGACTCCGAAAAAGCAGAGAGAAAGCTAAATACAACCGCTGCAATCTCTGTACACCCGTCGGTAAAAGTGAAACAATCGGAGCTGATTCTATTTACCACCCAGCTATCGGTGATGCTTGATAGCGGCGTGGTTCTCAGCGATGCCCTCGATGCTATCACCGAGCAGGCGCAAGATGGCACCTTCAAAAGTGTAATTATGGATGTTGCGGAAGCAGTCAAAGGCGGCGAAAATTTTTCAAAGGCACTTAGCGCCTACCCGAGAGTTTTCAATTCAATGTTTATAAGTATGGTCAAGGCCTCGGAGGCCTCCGGCAAAATGCCCGAAATGCTCAGCGTTCTCAGCGGTTATCTGGACTTTGAAGCCGATATACGCAAACGCATCAAGGGAGCACTTACATATCCGATTATAATGGCTCTGATGGCTGTGGCGGCCACCGGAACGTTAATGTTCTTTGTTTTACCTCGGTTTATGAGGATTTATGAAGCAAGGGGTGCTGCGCTTCCAAAAATCACCCAGATACTGGTTGGGTTCAGCAGGATAATAGGTGATTTTGAGATGATGACCACCATTCTGACGGTCGTGATATTAGTGTCAACGGGATTATATTACTGGGTAAAAACCGTGTCTGGTAGACGCGTTATAGATTTTATAAAAATCCGCACACCTGTGTTAAGCACGATGTTTATTGATACGGTAGTAGCTCGTAGTATGCGCATTATGGCGACAATGGTGAATACCGGCGTAAGTCTGCTGGACTCGATAGAAGTGATGCACGGTGCATGTGACAATTTCTATTTCCAGCGTCTCTGGACTTCCGCCGACAAAAAGATTCGTGATGGCTATCAGTTGTCAGAGTCCATACAAATTTCGCAGGACTCTCGTCTGATTGAAGCCGGAATTATCCAGATGCTCCGTGCCGGCGAAAGAAGCGGTGATCTTGGCTATGTCTGCGATAAAATTTCCATCTTTTATGAAAAGAAGCTCGGCAGCTCGATTAAGGCCGTTATGACCCTTATTGAGCCGTTAATGATAACCATCCTCGGCAGCATCATCGGCACTATCGCAATTGCCCTGTTACTTCCGGTCTTTAGAATTTCAACCATTATCGCGCACTAAGATACTTAGCCTGCGATTTCATTGCAGCTTTATTGCTGTGTCTCCGATTCTTCTTTTGGCCGATGCTTCCATCTCCTGTGGAGCCACCAGTATTGGCTTGGGTCCTCCCGCACAAATTCTTCAATCGCTTTGGTATATTCTGCGGTGACCCACATTAGCGGGTCGTCTTTGTCAGCCCATTCTTCGGGGAAAATAATTCGTGGAACGCAGATTTCAAAGAAAAAGCGATTATCAACCCTCCTGCTATAGCCGACGCCTATCGGTATATTATTTGTAATAGCGAGCAGTCCTATACTTTTATAGGTACTGGCCTTTCGGCCGAAGAAATCGACAAATAGCCCTTTTCTGCCTGCGTCCTGGTCTGCGATAAAGCACAGCGTCGCACCTTCTGAGGTAAGATTGCCCATAAGTTCAGCTGCACCTTTTTTGTCGATTATTTTCTGCCCGGCCCGCCGGCGAACGCTGTATAAATATTTGTTGATAAACTTATTATCGAACGGCCGGGCGATGCTAAAAACGTTAAAGCCGAACAGTCCAAGCATGTAGCCCATAATTTCAAAGTTGCTGTAATGGGCCGCAATCATGAGCATACCATTGCCTTCTTTCATCAGCCATTTGGCCCTTTCAGCGGTTTTGAATCGTGAATAATCCCGCCAGTTGTTCTTTTTTACAAGTCTCGGCGTAAACAGCACATCAATTGCTAACATTGCAATATGCTCGAAGCTCCGTTTGCCTGTTTCCCAAATCCATTGCTCGCTTTTATCGGGGTAGCTCGCATGAAGGTTGTCTAAAGCCCGCTTTCTGCCGCGGTGGTAGTATTTCCATAATAGTCGGCCGAGGAAACAAGCGGTCTTTAGGTTGGTTTCGACATCGAAAAGATATAGAAAAACCACAAGAACCCGCAGCAAAAAATAATGCAGCCAGTCTTTGAGTATGTTTTGTTTCTTCTTTTTCTTCTTTTGTGGCATCGGGTCAGCCATAACCCGTGATTTTAGACTCAAAATGGCCGATGTCAAGCCCGTTATGGCCTTGGCCATCCCTGACGGGAGAAAAGACATCTTACTTCTAAGGGGGGTCAAGCTTCCTAAATCCGTAAGCCCTCGGCTTTATGCTGGGGGTTAACGTTCTTTTATGTTGGGGGTTATATTTGTCATTCCTGCGAACGCAGGAATCCATTTCGCCGGCGCGATACGCAATACGAGATACGAGCGACGAGAACCAAGCGACGAAATTTGGCTTGTGTTTGGTGAGAATTGGGGGTAAAATTGGCTGGTAGAATTTTGGTTGTAGTTTTGGGTAATATATGGGTATAAAGAGCAAGATACCAAGCTTCTATGTCTGGTCATAGAAAGGTATAATATCTACATGGAAAATCTTTGGAACAAGGAAGTTGAACAAAAGTTCTTCAATGAAGCAACAAAATTTGCAGCACCTGAACAATTATTTTACGTTGCCGACAGTGGAA
>CAZOQJ010000149.1:0-5628 GCA_964581905.1 uncultured Pirellulales bacterium | reverse complement strand
TAAATGGTGTCGAAGGCAAGAGAGCTTTTGCCCGAGCCGGAAATCCCTGTAATTACCACCAGCTTATCACGCGGAATCTCCAGACTGATATTCTTGAGGTTGTGCTCAGCTGCACCTGTTATCCTAATTGCTTTTTCCGCCCGTTTCGCCATATTACTCTGCTATAAAGTATCACGGCCATCTTGGCCGTGGTATCACGGGCTGGAAGCTCGCCTCGATTCGGCGAAGCGGGCCCGTGATACTTTACCCGTGAAATTTCGGCAATAACACAAACTAATCATTGTAACAAAACCGCACAAAAAGGTAAAATGTTTTCAATTCAGATAAGAACCTCCGCATATAAATTTGGAATAGTCGATATTATCGGTAAAATCACTATTTTTCGGCCTTATACTAATTTATTACTAAATTATAAAGTTTAGTATTTGACAATGCCGATATTGTTCTATATACTAATTCCTAAGGATTAGTACAAGAATAGTAAGCGCATAAGTTTTTGGTAATAAAGAAGATATAAAAATGAAAAAACCCAAACTTCCTCCAAATGTGAATGATATATTACAAAGAATAAAAGGTCAACCAGAACGGGTGGGAAAGTTCTTCGATTTAATCTCGAGCCCTTTGGTCGGCGACAAGTACCTTCATTGGGATAAGATGAGACATTACACGCCTCCTGAAGGTTTTTCTCACGAAGAGTGGTGGCTTGTTGTTAAGAAAAAACGAGAAAGTCTATACAAAAAGCTGCCATTAAAGGACAAGAACCAGAAACCATTTCAGTATCTTTTAATAGATTCAATGACCGAGATCCTGCATACAATCGACCAATCTACAGTTACATTTAACCAAATGCCCGACCAAGTTAAAAAAACAGAGACAAAAAATCGGTATTATGTGAATACATTGATTCAGGAAGCATTTACATCCAGTGTTCTTGAGGGGGCAACAACAACTCGAATAGTCGCAGAAGATATGATTCGAACCGGTAGACTTCCCTGCGATAAGAGCGAACAAATGGTACTCAATAACTTCTTGGCTATGAAGCATATAGAAAAGCTCAAGGATGTAGCTTTATCCAGAGAATCAGTCTTTGAAATTCATCGACTTGTCACGGAAAGGACACTAAATGATCCGTCTGCTGCGGGTCGTTTCCGCAAAGCAGATGAGCGTATAGTAGTTGGCGACATGTACAATGAAATCTTTCACGACCCGCCTCCTGTCGAGCAGCTCAAGGAAAGAATGGCTGATATGTGTGATTTTGCCAATGGTAAAAGCCCTGCCGGATTTATCCATCCTGTCATCCGGTCCATCATCTTACACTTCTGGCTTGCTTACGACCACCCTTTTATTGATGGTAATGGCAGAACAGCCAGAGCATTATTTTACTGGTCTATGTTACGCCATCGATATTGGCTCTTTGAATTTGTGTCAATTTCACAAATAATTGTAAGAGCCCCGGCAAAATACGGACGCGCTTTTCTATATACAGAGACAGACGACAATGACCTAACCTATTTTATTATCTATCATCTTGAAGTAATACAACAGGCAATCAAGAAACTTCATGAATATATTGAACGAAAAGTACAACGCCTACAAGCACTTGAGCAACAACTTCGTGGGTTGGTTATGCTCAATCATAGGCAACGTGCGCTAATTAGTCATGCACTTCGCCACCCTCGATATAAGTACACAATTAAATCGCACCAAACCAGTCATAATGTCGTTTATCAAACGGCCCGAACAGATTTACTTGATTTGACAAATCGAGGTTTACTCAGCATCAAAAAGGTTGGAAGAACATGGTACTTCACGCCGGTGAGCAACCTTGAAGAAAAACTGGCCAAATTACCTTAAAGATTATTATGCAAACAAAGAAGTTACATAACTGGAATTTATCTTACGCTCAGGCAATAGCCCTGCAGAAACAGTTCTGCGAAAGGGTACAGTTTGTCGAATTAAAAAAACAGCCCCAAACCATCGCTGGTATTGACTGCGCCCTAAGCAAAGATAAGCAAAGAATTATCTCTGCCGTTATTGTTTTGCGCCGTAAGGCGTCCTGCGGAAAGCTCCAAACTTCACAAAAAAACCTTCCCGGCTTCGGCTCAGCGAGCCTTCGCCGAGACGAGTGGGGCCCGACGCAATCTTCCGACTTTGAAATCGTCGAGACAACAGAGGCAATTGAAAAGCTTACGTTACCTTACATCCCAGGCCTGCTGTCTTTCCGCGAATCGCCTGTCTGCATCGCCGCTGTTGAAAAACTAAAAAACGAACCTGATGCATTTCTTATCGACGGCCAGGGCATTGCCCATCCCCGCCGATTCGGCCTTGCATCACATCTGGGCCTTTTTTTCGACAAACCAACCATCGGCTGCGCAAAAAGCAGACTGACCGGCACCTACGAAGAACCAGCTCCCGAGAAAGGCTCATTCAGTCCGCTCAAAGATAAAAATGAAACTATTGGAGCGGTAGTCAGGACCCGCGGCAATGTCAAGCCGCTCTTCGTCTCGGTAGGAAACAAATGCCTATTAGAAGATGCAATAAAAATCACCCTCGACTGCACAACCAAATACCGAATTCCTGAGCCAACCCGCCTCGCCCATCAACTGGTCAGCAAATTAAAGCTGAAAGCTTAGCTTTAATTGTTCTGTATAATTTTAGCTGATTCTATTACCACCGGCTCAACGGGAACATCGCCCATGCCCTTTTGCGTCGTTGTCTTTACCGCTGCTATTGCATCCACGACATCCATGCCTTCTATTACTCTGCCGAACACTGCATAGCCGGGATTCTTATTTTCAATATAGTTTAGAAAATCATTGTTTTTGTGATTGATGAAGAACTGTGAAGTTGCGCTATTCGGATTGTTCGTTCGGGCCATCGCAATGGTTCCACGGTCATTTTTCAGGCCGTTGCCGGCTTCGTTAACGATTGGCGGGTGAGTTTGTTTTTGTGTCATCTGGGCCGTGAATCCACCCCCTTGTATCATGAAATTCGGTATGACCCTGTGAAATATCACCTCGTTGTAAAAACCTTCTTCCACATACCCGAGAAAATTCTTTACCGTAACCGGCGCGGCCTGTTCGTTAAGCTCGATGATAATGTCGCCCATATTTGTTTGTAATTTTACCATTTTCTCCTGCCTGTCCTCTGTTTTCGTTTGCCTGCTTTGCTCTTCCGCCCGTTCATTCTGCTCTTGGACTTTTTCTTTACATCCGAAGCTCAGGACAACAGCCGCCAGCAATGTGTATACCCAAAACCTGCCTATCATAAATATACCTTTCACGCCCACTGCTGTCTTGCCCGCCGCCCCCCACTCCTGTCTTCTACAAGAAGACGTAGGGGAGACGCGGGGGCGATGTTCGTTATGTGCTGTATGCTATTTCCTCATTCCATTTGTGTTTTTTGATGGAAGCAAGAATTTTCTCAGCGCACTGAAGCGCCGCCAGGCCTTCTTCGGCGCTGACTTCGGGCTTTAGGGTTTTATCAGCCACCGCCCGTAAAAACAATTCCTGCTCAAGACGCAGCGGCTCTTTATCATCTATGTCAAGCTGCTCAATGTGCAGCAAGTCCGGCCAGTTTACTGATGTAAAGTCAAAATCCCCTGATGCTCTTTGTTCTTTTATCCACTTAACAACATCAACATTTGAGCCGGCCTTAATGACTATCCCGCTCTTTCTAAAGAAATCGGCGCTTAAATACGCCTGCCGACTGAATATCCTCAATCTCCTTTCGGTTTTTAGTGCCAGTCTCGATGCGGTAATATTTGCAATACAGCCATTTTTAAAAACAATTCGTGCATTACAAATATCTTCTTCCCCCTCAACAACACTGACGCCCACCGCATCTGTTTTCTTAATTTTGCTTGCTGCCAGGGACAAAATAATATCTATATCATGTATCATTACATCCAGCACAACTCCGATGTCGGTCGAGCGGAATGGATACGGGCTGATGCGTGTGGCCTCAATAAACTTCGGCTCGATATCGAGACGCTTCATCGCTTGGACAACCGGATTGCATCGTTCGGAATGCCCAACAGCCACAACGCAGTTATTTTTTCTCGCAAGATTTACAATCTTTCTGCCTTCGGCGACATTGACCGCCAACGGCTTTTCTATCATCACCGCAACATTGTTTTTGATAAAGATTTCCGCCAGCTCCAGATGCGTCACCGTTGGAGTTGCTATTGTTACTGCGTCAACCTTGCCCAGAATATCCTCACAGGAGGTTGACATCATACAGTTATATCGGCTGGCCAGGCGCCGGGCTTTGTCTTCTGCAACATCCACCACGGCGACAAGTTTGTTCTGGGGCAGGCTGTCATAAACCTTCGCGTGTATTGCCCCCATTTTACCGGCACCTATAACAGCCGTTCGTATCCGGCCTGATGCAGGAATTTCAGATTCAGCTACCGCTGCCTTCGCTGTCGAATGTCGAATTTCGGTTTTCATGTATCTAATGGCTTCTGAACTTTTCGAGGTATCTGCCAAATCGCTGCTCGCTGCTTTCGGTTATTGCGTCAATCATAGCACGCACATTCTCATCGAGCCCGTCTTCTTTTGACAAAGCCATCGCATTTTTCAGCAGTGTGCCTCCCTGGCGATAAAGTTTTTGATACGCCTCGAGTATTTTCTTCTGTTGGTCTTCACTCAACCCAGCTCTTTCCAGGCCACGTTTATTGACCCCTCTTACCCTCGGCGGATAATGTCCGCTGACAACAAGAAACGGAGGCACATCCCGATTAATCCCGGCAAGCCCTGCGGCATAGCACCACTTGCCTATGGTAACAAACTGATGTAATAATACCATTCCGCTAAACCAAACGCCAGTCTCAATCCTGCAATGACCGCTAATCTGTGTATAGTTGCTCAACACAATCTTGTCGGAAAGTTCGCAGTCGTGACCGATGTGAACTCCTATCATTATCAGATTATCATTTCCAATCTTGGTCGAGCCATCTTTATAAACGCTCGGATGAATTGTTGCCTGTTCCCGAATGATGTTGTTATCGCCGATGACAAGTCCTCCAATCTCATCACCTGTACCTATGCTAAGCATCTGTGGCAGGCACCCTATCGTACAACTGGGAAAAAAGCGATTGTTCTTCCCAATCCTGACGTCCTTGTTAATCACTACATTAGCATCAAGCACCGTACCGGCACCAATTGAAACCCCACCGTCAATAACACAATTAGGCCCAATTGTAACATCCTCAGCTAACCGGGCGTCCCTATGAACCACTGCGCTTGGATGTATCTGTATCATCTTGTATCCTTTTTCACACTCTTTCTTCATCAACAAGCATAAATTTGATTTGCGCCTCGGCAACAAGTGAATCGCCTACCATCGCCCTACATCGACAATGAGCGGTTCTTTTGCGAAGCCGCACCGTTTCAGCGGTAAGAATAAGCTGGTCGCCGGGGATAACCGCCTTACGCAATTTAACGTTATCCATACTCAGCAGCACCGCTAACTTACCGGTGAGCTCCAGTCTCTGCGCGAACAATAATCCAGACGCCTGCGCCATCGCTTCTACGATGAGAACACCAGGCATGATAGGCGTGCCGGGGAAATGACCCTGGAAAAATTGCTCATTAATACTTACATTCTTTATGCCCTTTATTCGCA
>CAZOQJ010000148.1:0-5739 GCA_964581905.1 uncultured Pirellulales bacterium | reverse complement strand
TTTTGTATCAAGGTTTGTAGCTTTTGTAAATAATGCTTCATATTTTTTTCATACCCGATTTCCTTTGGTATGTAATATTTCTTCACTGGTTCTGGAAGATACTCCTGTGACACGAAACCGTCCTTAAAACTATGCGGATACTTGTAATCAGCGCCGAAGCCGAGTTTTTTCGCTGCCGGGTAATGGCTGTCTTTCAGATGTTTTGGTACCGGCTTAACCGGCTCCTGTTGCACATCAGACATCGCTCTCCAAATAGCAGAAGCTGCAGCATTGGATTTCGGTGCGCAGGCAACATATATAGCCGCCTGCGCTAAAGCCAGCTGGGCTTCAGGCAGGCCGACAAACTCGGATATCTGAACAGCTGCAGCAGCAAGAACCGTAGCCATTGGGTCTGCATTTCCAACGTCTTCGGCGGCACAAACTGCAATCCGCCGGGCAATAAAACGTGTATCCTCCCCGCCGGCTATCATCCGCGCCAGCCAGTAAACCGTGGCGTCAGGGTCGCTGCCTCGCATACTCTTTTGCAAAGCGCTTGCCAAGTCATAGTGCGTATCACCAGTGCCATCATAGACAAACGTCTTTTGTTGTATCGACTCCCTCGCAACTTCCAGATTAAATTTTACCCGCCTCCCGTCAGGGATGGCCAAGTCCATTACGCCTGGCGGGTTTACTTTTCCCTCATGTTTTTTTTCTGCCTGTGAAAGCACGCCTACCTCCAGAGCGGTCAGGGCTTTCCTGGCATCGCCGTCGCAGACACTTGCCAAAAATTTCAGTGCCTTTTCATCCGCCTCGATATCGAGCTTGCCAAGTCCTCGTTCGGTATCGTCGATTGCTTTATTTAGCAATTGTAAAACATCATCCTGGCTGAGCGGCTCAAAATGAAATACAGTACTGCGGGAAATCAATGGCGAATTAACTGCGAAGTAAGGATTTTCCGTGGTGGCGCCTATGAGGATTAAAACACCCGCTTCGACATCATCCAGTAAGACATCCTGCTGAGCACGGCTGAAGCGGTGGAGGTCATCGATAAAAAGCACGGTTCTTTTCCTGCTGGCTGTGAGTTGGTCGCGGGCGTAGGTGATTATCTGGCGAATATCCTTGACGCTGGCTGCGGGTGCACTGAGATGGTAAAAATCGGCTTTGGTGTAATTTGCAATCACCGTCGCCAGAGAAGTCTTGCCAACCCCCGGCGGGCCGTAAAATATCAAGCTGGTGAGCTTATCGGCCTGGAGCATCCTCGTCAACAGTTTATCGGACCCAAGAATGTGGCTTTGTCCGATAAATTCATCGAGTTTCCTCGGCCTCATTCGAACCGCCAGCGGTGCAGCGGATTTTATGTTGGCATTCTCTTGCTGATTAAACAATTTTTTATCGTTCCTTTCATCACGCATTGTGTATATTATATTCAAGATACAAGGATTGTCGAAAAGTATTTCACACGGCCTCTACGCCCGCTTAAATACCCTATTTTTATACCTACTCTTGAAAAAAATCCAAAAAGTTTATTTTTTTATTTGATTCGTATCGAGTCTGTTAATACATTCTTACGATAAAAAATTTAATGGGGTTTATATATACGTAAGAGAGTAACCAGACGTGATGGTCGAATGCAAATTATGGTTTGCGCCAAGACGAAGCTCTGGTGTAGATGAATGAAAAAGGGAAATGTTTTTTGAAAGGAGTTGTTATGACAAAGAGGATACTACTATTAGCTGTTGTGTTTATGATGATTGCTCTGGGGTCTTCAGCATCTCTAGCCTTGGACTTCATGGGACCGCCCACTCCTGGCCTGAAACAGGGTCAGTTCAGTGCCGGCCTCGATTATACTTACTCTGAAATGAACCTGAAATTTAACGAAAACAAAACGAACTGGCAGTATTACCGATTTGGGGTGCCAGGCAACTCCGGCGTGGAAAAGCTGCCATCCAAAACAGTCAAAAATTTTAGAACCAATAAGATATTTGCTCATCTAGGATATGGTCTCACTGATAATTGGGACGTGTTTTTACGTTTAGGGGCCACAAATGTTGACTTTAAAACCGATGAACTGTTTGACGATGACAGCTCACCGCAGGATGTGCACGGAGATACCGATTTCGCTATCGGTTTTGGTACGAAAGCAACCTTTTACCAGAATGAAAATTGGCAACTCGGTGGTGTCTTCCAAATGAGTTGGGCCAAATCGGGGGAAAATACCAGCGGAGGTGACCCGGCAGAATTGGCATGGTATTCAGCGGTTGATGCAGAGATAACCGAGATTCAGATTGCTCTTGGTCCGACTTTTTGGCTTAACGACCATTTTTGCATTTATGGTGGTCCTTTCTTTCACTTCGTCGACGGGGATATAAATGGCAAACTTCTTCAAACTTGGCCGGATAACGGAATAACCGATAGCTACACGGAAAAACTGCAATGGGATATTAATGAGGCCTCTTTCTTTGGTGGCTACGTAGGTGGGCAAATTAATATCACAGAAAACGCCTCCCTTTGCATCGAGTATCTACACACTGCATTTGCTGACGCTATTGGAATGAATGTGTTGTGGAAACTGTGAGCTGGGACCAAAGGCCAGCAAGTTTTTCCAAGTGCCTATTAAGTCGAATCTAATTCACTTGGCATCAAAAGGCTGCGAGTGCGAGACTCGCAGCCCTTTTTTATCTATGCTAATAAGGCAATCTTTGTTAAGTTGCTCTGTCGGCCATAAATTTTGCTGTTTCAATCAAGGCGTTTTTAGCGTTGCTATCTTTTAAGTCAGCTAATGCTGCTATCGCCTTTGCGACAAACTCCTGTGCCTGGCTGCGGGCATATTCCAAGCTACCATAGGACTCCAGCATCTCTGCGAAGGCGACCTTATTTTCTCCCTCAGCGCTTAACTTATTTTTAATCACATTTTTTTTGCTCTCGTCTGCTACTTTTAACAAATGTATCGCAGCTAAAGTCAGCTTGCTTTTATCAACGTCACTGCCGAGCGTCTTTCCTGTTTTTCTTTCATCGCCGGTTATATCGAGTACATCATCGGTAATTTGGAATGCAATGCCGGCGTTCAATCCGAAACTGCTGAGTGATTTAAGCTGTGTTTCTGTTCCTTGCGACAAAAGGCCGCCAAGGAAACAACAGCTGCTAAAGAGAGAGGCGCTTTTTTCGGTAATTATGTCTAAATATTGCGTTTCACTCAACTGCCAGTTTTGCCTTTCGCTAACCTGTCTCAATTCGCCTTCACAGACTCGCGCTGCGGTGGCAGCAATTTCTTTTGCTATCCGCCGCTCCAACCTGGTGCACATCTTGAGAACTCGGCTTAGTAAAAAATCACCCAGTAACACAGCAGATTCGTTACCCTGCAAGCTGTTTATCGTGGGTTGTCCCCGACGTTTTTGCCCGTCATCTATCACGTCATCGTGCAGCAAAGTGGCGTTGTGAATCATCTCAATAACCGCTGCAATGTGGATGTGTTCGTCTACGATTTCACCGACAGCATTACCTGCAAGCAAAACCAGACCGGGACGAATCATTTTTCCGCTATGGGTATTTATATATTCAAGTAATTGTTTAACGGCAGTCGTTTTTGCAGAGACAGCCACTTGTTCGTTGATTAGCTTTTTTACTTTTTGTAACTGGTCGCCAATAAGCTTAAAGGCAGGAACCTCGTTTTGTTGAATACTGTCGGATATATCTGCTCCCGTGCGGGATGAAAAGTCGATATTTGCCGGTAATTCCATTGCTTTAGTGTGTAGCGTTTTGTGGCTATGAAACCTGTCTGGCGACTCGTCTCGGCGAAGGCTCACCAAGCCGGAGCGGGACAGTCAAGATTTGATGTTCAAACCTGTCTGGCAAACGCTATTTCCCCTTTCCGTGGGCGTATTTAAAAAATTTCTTTCTCAGCAGTTTTGTAATCGGCCCGGGGTTGCCATCACCGATAACTCTACCATCGATATCTACGATGCCAATGACTTCAGCAGCAGTGCCGGTAAGGAAAAATTCATCGCAGGTATACAGGTCAAATCTTATAAGGTTTCTCTCAACGACTTCAAAGTTTTCTTCTTTGGCCAATCTGATAACCACGCTTCGCGTTATTCCTCCCAGCGCGCCGGCTTCGACCGACGGCGTAAGAATTACATCTTTTTTCACAATGAAAACATTATCGCCCGTCGCTTCTGCAACATACCCTTCATGGTTATACATAACAGCTTCGGGTACGTTGTTGTCCAGCGCTTCAATCTTGGCCATGATGTTATTGAGATAGTTCAAGCTCTTGATTTGGGGCGGAAGTGAAAGTGGATGGCTGCGAACCGTGGTTGCACTGATCACTTTCATTCCTTTTTCGTAGAGCTCTTCAGGGTAAAGCTGAATGTTATCGGCTATAATAATCAATCTGCTCTTCTCGCAGATAAAGGGGTTTAGCCCAAGAGTTCCCACTCCGCGAGTAACCACCAGCCGAATGTAGCCGTCAATGATATCATTGGCCTCAACGGTTTTTTCGACCGCATTGATAAGTTTCTGTTTGCTCATCGGGACCACAAGGCGAATCACCTTGGCAGAATTATAAAGCCGACTGATGTGGGCTTGAAGCTCAAATACTCTGCCGTTGTAAATACGGATGCCTTCAAAGACGCCATCACCATAAAGAAGGCCGTGGTCAAAAACGGATATTTTAGCATCTGCTTCGTCTACAAGCTTGTCATCGAGCCAAATTTTTAATCCCATAAAATCTCCCGTTAATAAACGAACGATACATGATTGCGCAAGGAAAATTTTTCTGCGTTCTTATGCCCTGGTGCTCTTATGCTCTATTTTTCCATCAGTTAACGTTACTATCCGTTCAGCCCTTTCTGCAATCCTTTCGTCATGGGTTACCATCACAATTGTCTGGCCTGTACTATTCAATTTTTTGAGGACATCTAAAATACCATTTCCTGTTGCAGAGTCAAGGTTTCCTGTCGGCTCATCAGCTAAAAACACTCTTGGCTCATTCATCAGTGCCCTGCCAATAGCCACTCTCTGCCTCTCACCACCTGATAGCTGATACGGCTTATGGTTGGCTCTTTCGCCAAGTCCAAGCTGGTCAAGCAGCTCTTTTGCTCGGCTCTTCGCCCATCTTCGGCAACTGAGCCATCCAATTGTGCTCCTGGAGGCCATCGCCGGCAGATAGACATTTTCCAATACATTTAATTCGTCCAATAAATGATAAAACTGAAAAACAAATCCCACCATTTTATTGCGGAATCTGTTTAGCTCACCGCTGCTGTACCGGCTTAGTTGCCTGCCTTCAAAACTAACGGTGCCTTTATCGGGCCTGTCCAGCGCTCCTAATATGTGCAAAAGCGTACTTTTGCCGCTGCCCGAAGCCCCGACTATTGCCACAAATTCGCCTTGCTTTACAGCCAAATCGACACCCTTGAGCACCTTGACCTCTGTCACACCCATCCGATAAAATTTATAAATCCCTTCAGCTTTTAATATTAGCTCGTCGCTGCTCATATACTACTCCGCTCCCGCTACTGCCCTCGCACCATACGATGCAGGGCTGCGGGGGCTACGAAGCACGAGTAATCATTAATCAATAATCATTTATAGCTGGCTCACCTGTAAGGTTTCCACCGGCTTCAATTTTGCTGCGTGGCAGGTTGGTATTAACGCACCAGCCATGCACGCAACAACCGCTGAAAAAATAATCACAATCAAAACCCTAAATTCAACCTGATTTGGAATGTCACCTATAGCATAAATTGCCCTGTCCCACAA
>CAZOQJ010000147.1:0-5817 GCA_964581905.1 uncultured Pirellulales bacterium | reverse complement strand
GGAGGTTGCCCAACCGAAGATGCCTGTACCGGTGCTATTGGTTCTGCCTTCCAGCCTGGGAATGTCGCCTTTTCAATGAGTTCCCATAATTTATCCTTCGTCTCTCGTCCCTCGTTTACTTTCATATCGTAGTCTTTACCCATAAGTATCAAGCCGCCTCTCGGCCCTCCCGGCTTATAAGTGCTTGTCGTTGTAAAATGTGCGTAATCTATGGGCGATGGATGCGCTCCTGCTATCACCAGGCCGGCTATATGTGAGATATCAGCCAGAAGATATGCCTCCACCTCATCTGCGATTTCTCTGAATCTCTTAAAATCTATCGTCCTGCAGTACGCGCTTGCTCCGCAGATAATCAGTTTTGGTCTGACGCTGATGGCCTGTTTTCTGATGGTGTCGTAATCCAGAAGAAAAGTTTTTTTATCGACATTATAGTTTTCTACATCGAAGAATCTGCCGGTAAAAGAAGCACTTGACCCGTGGGAGAAATGACCACCCTGGTCAACGCCCATACTCAATATTTTATCGCCTGGTTTAAGTAATGCGGTCAGGACAATTTGATTGGCGGTGGTTCCTGAGTGTGGCTGAACGTTTACATATTTTGCATTGAAGGCCTCTTTGGCTCTTGCGGCAGCGAGCCGCTCCACGTTGTCAACGACCTCACATCCGCCGTGTAATCTGGCTCCGGGGTAACCTTCAGCTGTTTTGTTCTGGATAACCGAGCCGAGAGCCGCCAGGACCGCTTGTGAGCAGAGGTTCTCTGCTGCTATAAGCTGCAGGTTATTGCTCAGCCGTTCATACTCTTTTGTTATTAGCTCATAGACTTCCGCATCTGATTCTTTCAGAGTGTTGAATATACCCTCGTGATATTCCTGCGGGGATAACATTTCTGACACCTTATTTAGCCCCCTGCTTGTCGGCCGTATTTTTGGCAGATTTCATCGGAGGATTTGGCTCTATTCGGTAAAGACCCTGACAATATCGTTAAACGTTACGTAAAGAAATAATGCTCCTATGAATACCCAGCCGGTGTAGGCAATAATGCCTTGGGTCCGCTCGCTCAGGGCTGAGCCCTTGATTTTTTCAATCAGCAGAAGCACTATCAATCCTCCATCAAGGGGCGGCAGAGGCAGAAAGTTAAACACAGCAATCACGGCACTTATCAGGCCGAGAAGGTAGATGTAGTAAATCAACGGCTGGCCTGTAACGACTTGATAGCTTAAGGCCATAATTCCAATCGGCCCCATAAGATTTTTCGGGCTGACAAGTCCTCCAGCCAGGCGCTTTAATGTAAGGTAAGTTTGGGTAATAAACATAACTGTTTTTCTGCACCCCATCTCGATTGCATTGACAGGCCCGGTGGCCTTATAAATTCTTCTCATGTCCCCAAATGGAACCAGTTCTGCAAAAGTGGATTTGACCGTAATAGAATCTTCGCCGGCACCGGCATTCAAAGCTGCATCACCTGCCGTTTCTTCATCGAGACGCCAGTCAATCGTGATACGTTCGCCGGGATGCTTTTGTATTTCTCTGATAACATCATAAAAATTTGAAACGGCTGCACCATCCACGGTTGTTATTCTTGCGCCGCGTGGAATTTTCAGCTTCGCTGGTCTGTTTTCTGCATCGATAGTCTTGGCAACGACCGGATGCTCGAAATCAAGCACTGGTATAGTAATACCAAGCAAGGGCTTATTGAGCTGTTTTGACCATCTGGGAACGACCTGAAGGGTGAGAGCTTCTTCGACGCCGTCGGCATTTTTACGAAGGACTTTTACTGGTAATTTTGCGTCTTTGTTCTTTTCTTGGAGCTTTTTATCCCAGAAGTCCTCGATAACGTCACGGAGTTCCTTATAAGTGGGGTTCTCAACATCACCTATTGCAAGAATAATATCATCGCTCGCTAAAGTGGCGTTGGCGTCAGCGGCGCTTTCTTTAATATCGTTTTTGCCGAGTAAGGATATAATCCTTTCTTGAATAGAAAGCGGTCTGCTCAAAACATTTTTTATTCGTAGGCGGGGTATCATTGAATAGATGTGGTTGAGGTCGGCTTCGGATTCAATTTCTTTGTAGATGGAGGGAACCTCCAGACTAATCTTTGACTCAACCATCTTGTTGTTACGCTCTGCTAACAGGACAATCTCCGGCGCAAGGCAATTTATGACTATTTCCTCCAGTTCCCAGTAGCTTCGCACGTCTTTGCCATTAACGGCTTTGATGTGGTCGCCTGGAAGAAGGCCCGTTTTTGCTCGTAATTTATTAGGGTCAGACACCTTCGCGATGGTCAGACTAACTGTTTGTAAGATACCGAAATCTTTTAGCGGTATACCGGGCATCTGTTTTGCAGCAATTGCATAATCCTCTATAGAGCCATCCTCGTGTCTTACTCTTAGCGGGACCGCCTCGTTTACATCCGACAAAGCCGCCGCCATAAGTATATTGCTGAAATCAAGGTTTTTGCTTTTGCCGGCAATCTCAATTATCTCGTCACCTGGTTTTAGGCCTGCTCGCTCCGCCGGTGAATCTGGCATAACCCCGCCTACTACCGGAGGCGGCAGCTTTATGCCGGCAAGAAAAACTATCATAAAAACGACAATAGCGCTGATGGCGTTGAAAACCACCCCTGCTGTTATAACGCTCATACGCACGCCGACAGGTTTATTTGCAAACGAACGCGGGTCATCGTTGGCCTTAACCAGCCCAATGTCATCCTGGCCCAGCATCTTGACAAAACCGCCGAACGGAATAAGGCCGATACAGTACTCAGTCCCATCATCTTCGCTGGGTCGGCCGGTTTCTTTATCGGGCGACTTCGGCAAAAAGCGAAACCGCAAACCCCTTTTTGTTTTTCGCATGCCGAGCAGGGTTGGCGGCATAAAAATCGAAAACGCCTCAACCTTTATCCCCGATAGTTTCGCAATGAGGAAATGCCCGAACTCATGAACGAGAACCACCGCCCCAAACCCAATCGCAACCTTCAGTATATTACTGAATACGCCAATATTACGCACAATTAAAATGGTGACTGCCGCGAGGACAACAACCCAAAAAAACAAACGAGAATATTTACCCGCTGCTTGTTTGGAGGGCTTGCCCGCCGATTGTGTGGCGGACTTGTTCAACGGACCTTCTGCTTTAGACATTCCAGAACCTCTCTTCTTGCCCAGGCATCCGCCTGGAGTAAATCTTCAAGTGACGCAGTTGTTTTGGCATTATGTTTATTTAAGCAATACTCTATCAACTCAGCTATATTAACAAATTTTATTCTTCCTTCCAGAAATTCTTGTACCGCAGTTTCGTTAGCTGCGTTGAAAACAGCCGCTGCCGTGCCGCCTGTTCGCGCAACTTCGTAACCTAATGGTAGTGCGCGGAAAACTTCGCTGTTGGGCTTTTCAAATGTGAGTTTCCCGATATTAGCCAGCCGCACTCTCTTGGCAATCCCGCCGACACGCGCAGGATACGTCAGAGCGTATTGGATTGGCAGGCACATATCTGGGTTGCCGAGTTGCGCTATTAGTGAGCCATCAACGAATTCGACCAGCGAATGAACTATAGACTCAGGGTGAATCAGGACCTCTATTTTTTCAACCGGCACATCAAAAAGCCAGTGTGCCTCGATAACTTCGAGCGCTTTATTAACCATAGTAGCCGAGTCGATGGTGATTTTCGGCCCCATGTCCCAGACTGGATGTGAAAGTGCTTCTTTGAGCGTTACGTTCTGGATATTTTCGCTCGTGGCATTTCTAAATGGCCCGCCTGAGCCGGTAAGGATAATTTTACTGACCTCACCCGGTGCGCCTGCCTGCATGGCCTGGAAAATTGCCGAATGTTCGCTATCGACCGGTACAATAGTGCTGCCGTTTTTCCTCGCCGTCTCCATCAGCAGCTCACCCGCAATAACAAGCGGCTCTTTATTTGCGATGGCAAGTGTCTTGCCGCACTTCGCAGCCGCAAGGACCGCTGGCAGACCCGCTGCTCCGACAATCGCGGTTAAAAGAATATCCACCTCTTCGAGTTGCGCAATCTCTGTTAAGCTGTCCGGCCCAGCCAGAATCTCAATACTCAAATCCCCGACCAGTTCGCGCAGCTCATCTGCAAAATCGGCATTTGTGATAGCGGCAAATCTCGGCTGATAGCGTCTTGCCTGCTCAGCTAATAGCTCGACACTGCTGTTAGCGCTCAGCGCAACAATCTCATATTCTGGCCCGAGGGCATCTATTACCCGCAGCGCATTTTTGCCGATTGACCCCGTCGAACCCAGAATAGCGATTTTTTTAGCCATAGAACCATACACTATGGCCGAAATATGGGCTTCTGTCAAGAAATGATTATGCCCCTTTGCCACTGTGGCCTTTGCCGCAAAGGCACTAACTACAGACTACACATATTGCACGGGGCTAATTTGCGGCAAAATAAATCTTGATTTTTTTAAAGGAGGATATATAATTACAAATCATAGTAGTGTTTTTAACAACAGAAAGAAGGTGAGATATATCATGGCTATTTATTATGTAAACACAGAAGCACAATCTAATGGTGACCACGAAGTTCATAAATCAGATTGCGAATTTTTGCCAAACGAAGAAAATAGATTGTTTTTAGGTTCTTTTTCGAATTGTCATGATGCTGTGCAAGGAGCTAAAGAGCATTTTCCTCAGTCTAATGGCTGTGCCGCTTGTTCACCTGAATGTCATACAAGTTAGCGAAGACTGAACAGTTGGTAGGGGAGGGATCCAGTTTTCATCTACACTATTCACTAACGACTAATCCCTATCTTCTCTACGCGGTACATTACCCATCCATCCTCTCATCCACGCATCCACGCATCCACTCATCGAGATACGCTAACATCGAGTCACGAGCGACGAGCCACGGATTTAAGTCTTGCCTCTGTAATAGGTTGTAAAAAAATCTGCCATAAGTAGTTTCTATACATAGACATACGAAGAATAATCAATCAAATACGCAGGTAGTTGCGCGCAAAAACCGAAATTTCTAAAAATTTTTTTATTCGTTTCTATTTAAGCACTTACGCAAATTCATCTTTTAAAAAATCCTTCAAATTTCAATCAAACGTGCAGGTTCGTCCAATTATGGAGGGCCGTTGTTTTCCGCCTTCCGGCGAAAAACGCCAAATACTAAAATCGTAAATCGTAAATGTTGTGCGGAGGTTGGGTCATCGAGCATATCATAAAAATCAACGTTCCTGACCGGCTGGATAAGCTGCTCGTTAAGCTGGTCTTGTTGTATCGCCGCCTTCGTTACGGCCATCCTTTCCGTCGAATTCCTTTAACGCAGGGCAAATTCGCTATCGTGGACCCGGAAGATTACGAGCGGCTGAATAAGTACAACTGGCACGCTGCCAAAGGCAATAGCACCTTTTATGCTGAACGACGAGTCATAATAGGCAAAAACAGAAAATATCTCCATATCGGGATGCACCGGCAGATTTTGAAAGTACCCTATGGTATGTTTGTTGACCATATCAATCATAACGGTCTTGATAATCGAAAGGCGAACCTTCGGCCTGCAACATATATAGAGAACAATCGAAACAGACGAAAGTATAAAAAGAGATGTTCTTCTCGATTTAAGGGGGTAACCCGGCGAAAGGGCAGTAAAAAATGGTCGGTTTATATATCTTTTAATGGCAGGCAGAAAAAGATTGGCAGTTTTGACGATGAAATCGAAGCGGCGAAGGCATACGATGAGGCAGCGAAAAAATATCACGGCGAATTCGCAAACCTGAATTTCGCCGATTAAATGGTTTATAAACAAGTTGAATTTTCTCGTAGATTCTTGTACACTTCTGTATATTTA
>CAZOQJ010000146.1:0-5820 GCA_964581905.1 uncultured Pirellulales bacterium | reverse complement strand
AGCACTTCCGTAAAGCTGATAAAGAATATGGCGAAGGCGTTGAAAAGGCCTTGTAGCTGTCCCGGCATAAAATCAGTCAAATTGCTTTGTATATTATTACGTGCCTCGCAAGCCCACTTTGGGTCGGCTTCTTTGATACAGCATAATTCGAGAGAGTTGCCGTTATGTTAATGGATTTTGTGTAGAAATGCTGTTGAAAATTGGCTTGTCTTTGGTGCGGTGGTGCTGAAGACCGCCCAGGTTAGATAGCAGACGGTGCATCTCACGGGGCAGGAAAAAATTTAAAGGTCTTTTAAATCCTTGCTAATATCATATTCTTGTTCAAAGTCTTCTTCGAAAGGAGGGTTTATTTCAACAACCTCAGAACTATAATAAATTCCCTTGCCACGAGTAAAACATATTCTGCCATTCTTGCCCAAATAACCCTCTTTTTTGGCTAAATTCATTAAAGCAGGAGATTCAATATTCAGAAATCTAAGTTCCTCGGCCTTTCGTTTGGAAATGTATGCGCCATCATCTAAATCAATAACTACTGTCCCATTATCCAACTGCCAAATTTCTTTTTCTAAAAGTCCTTTTTTATCAAATTCTCTTCTCTGAGTATAAACACTCTGATTTTCAGAGACAAATTCCCTTTTCTTTTTTGCAAAGGGAGGCTGGATATCTATGCTATCCTTTACCATACAATCCTGTAGTTTAACACATTTATAACAATTATTCCATAGAAAAATATGTTTCTGCTGCAGTATTAATTTGCAGCACCTGGAGGCATTTTCGGCTCGACTCCCGTCCATTGCAGCCCGCCTATTATCGCTTGTGCGATATTTGTAAGGTGGTCACCGATTTTTTCGACATTGTCAACCAAATCGCAAAATATCAAACCTGCCTCAGGAGTACAGTCCCCCTCGCTCATACGCTGTACATGGTTGCGACGAAACCCCAACTGCATCCTGTTGAGGTTGTTCTCATTTATCAAAGCTTTCCTGGCGGCCTCGTCACTATTGTGTTCCAGGGCCTCTTTAACGAAACCGAACATCTGGTCGATTTCTTTTTTAAGCTGTGCCGCCTCTTCCAGCGCGGATCCGCTAAACGACATCCTTTGCCCAATCTTACGTTGCGCAATCTCGACAATATTGACTGCATGGTCTCCGGCGCGCTCCAGGTCGTTCACCGTATGCAGCAATACCGGCAGCTCATTCGACACCTCATCCGACAATTGCTCTCTCGATAGGGCGACAAGATATGATGTAATATCAAGCTGAAATGCGTCGATTATATCTTCTGCGACCATCGCCTTGTCCAGCTTACGGGTATCTGATTCAACCAAACCTTCAATTGCCTGCTGAACCGCCCCCCTGGCACCGGCTATCATCCGGATTATTTCACGCTTTGTCTGCTCCAGCGCTATCAGCGGAGTATTGAACAGATGCTTCTCCAGCACCACCGGCCTTTCAGCTAATTCCTTTTTCGTGACCGGAAGAATCTTCATAACTATCGCTTCCAGCCATTTAATCGCTACCGTGAACACAATCGCATTTGTCACGTTAAACAAACTATGCGCCAAGGCCAATTCAGCCATTATCGTACCCTGCGACAACTCCCAGGGGCTAATAAAGCTAACTGCTTTGCCAAACACCCCCATCCATACCAAGGGGAGCATATAGAGAACACCTATAATGTTGAATATCGTATGTCCCATTGCTGCTCGCTTTGAATTCCGTGATGTCCGAATGGCCGCCAGTTGAGCCGTAATCGTTGTACCAATGTTATCTCCCAGAATAAATGGTATAGCAACCCGCAGTGCCAAGTCCCAATCCGTTCCAAAAGCTCCCTGGAAAGCCAAAACCTGTATTATCATAATAGAGGCGGAGCTGCTTTGCAGCAGCATCGTTAGCGCCGTTCCGGCCAATATAGCCAAAATCGGGTTCTGTCCCAGCCAGATAAGCGCGTTCTGTGTGCCCAGGCTGTCCTTCAACGGTGCAAATGCGTCTTTCATAAACCCTATACCTACAAACAAAAGGCCAAAGCCCAGCAATATGCTCCCAAGGCTCTTTACCTTCTGTGTCTTTCCAACGAACTGCAGCAGAAAACCGATTCCAATAGCAGGAAGTGCATAAGTTGTTATCTTCAGTCCACCAAGGCCAAATGCTGAAACCAGCCAGGCAGTAAAAGTCGTTCCCACGTTCGCACCAAGAACAACACATAACGCCTGCTTTAAAGTCAAAAGCCCTGCGTTGACAAAGCCCACGGTCATTACCGTTGTAGCTGAGCTTGACTGAATCAGACATGTGACAAGCGCCCCGATAAGAACCGCTATAGCGCGATGCTTTGTAAGTGCCCCAAGGACATCCTTAAGTTTCTGCCCTGCGACCTCCTTCAGGCCGTTCGACATTATCCGCATTCCAAACAGAAAGAGACCCAGCCCCCCTACTATGCAGAAAATCATGTCTTTTACCATATTGCTGCCTTACAGAGTCGTTGCTTTACAGAAATAACAGGGTATAAATGCAAAAATTACTGGTCTTATTTGTGCTTGCGTTCACAAGTGCTTTTAGTCAAATTGTAACTATTTCTACCTATTCTACCTAACAGGTCAAGAGAAAAGTAACGATAGAACCCACTAGTTCTGATTCTTCCCTTTTAAGTTTTCAACTTCCTACTCGTCGGGGCGGCCTGCTTCGGCGAAGGCCTACGCCGAACCTGAGAGCCCGCCTTAGCCTGACGCCAGCTTACGTAAAATTTCAACCCCCTGCCGAATCTTATCATCGCTTGTTGCGTAGCTTATCCTGAAATGTGTGTCCTTTTCGCTGAATACATTGCCAGGTATAATCAGGACGTTATTTTTAATCGCCTTTTCAACAAATTTTGTTGCCTGCCCTGCCGGCGCCTTAACAAACGCATAAAACGCACCGCCCGGCCGAACAAGCTCAAATTTATCCTTCAAGCCCTCACAGAGAATGTCTCTTTTCTTCCGGTACGCATCGACAAAAGCGCTCATATCGTAATCCAGAGCCGCGATAGCCGCCTGCTGAAAAGGCGTCGGAGCACAAACAAAAGTATATTGCTGAATCTTGGTCATCTGCTCGATGACATCCTTCAGCCCCTCAGACGTCGCCGCAAAGCCCAGCCGCCAGCCCGTCATCGCATGCGACTTGCTAAATCCCCCAAGGAGCAGCGTTTTATCGTAATATTTTGCGATGCTTACGAAGCTGTTGTCATAGCAGAATTTCTCGTATATCTCGTCCGACAATATAAGCACATCACGTTCGGCGGCAACATCCGCCAATTTTTTTATCTGCTGCTCCGAATACAGCATCCCAGTCGGATTACAGGGCGAATTAACCACAATCATCTTAGTTTTATCCGTGAGCGCAGCCGCGATTTTTTCGACCGGCAGGTTAAAATCCGGATAGCTGTCCACAAACACGCACTTTCCGCCCAGCATGTTGACCAAGTGCTTATACATTACAAAATAAGGGTCAGGTATAATTACCTCATCACCCGGATTGAGCAGCGCCAGCAAAGCCAGAAGTATCCCCCCACTGACCCCGCTGGTTACCAGCACGGAAGGTTTTTTCCACCCGATTTTCCTACTTACTGCTTCACGAATCTTTTCTAATAAAGCCGTATCGCCTGTTGTCTGTGAATACTTATTAAATCCCTCGCGTATGGCCTTTATCGCTTCATCCTTGAGCTGCTGTGGCACATCAAAGTCCGGCTGACCTATCGAAAAATTGATCAGGACTCCGGCTGGGCCTCCGCCATGACGAGCCGGATTTTCCAGCTTCGCCGCCAATGCAAAGACTTTCCTGATTCCACTGGCGTCGATTTTACCGGCTCTGTCGGCTATTATGTCTTTCATTTGCTGATATACTAATCAAATTCTTCAGATAATCAATGAAAATAATAATGTCATTGTTTCGTATCTCGTGAAGCGTGAAGCGTATCTCGATGGGTAGATCCCCGCCTACGGAATTGCGGGGACTGGGGGTTGACGGATTAAGAAGTTTTGGGTATTGTGAACCACGGATCCATTCGACTACTTCGACAATGCTCAGTATAAATGCGCTCAAGACAGGTTTCGCGGATATAGCCACGAAAAGACACAAAGAAAAATTAACCGCGGATTACATGGATTAACGCTGATTATCTTTTGCCACAGAGGTCGCAGAGAACACAGAGGGAGAGAGTTAAAAGTTCAAAGTGTAAAGTGTAAAATTGTGGTATCGCTGCGCGATGGTATTTTAATTATTAGACACGGATTCACACAGATTTACACGGTTTCAGTCAGCTTGGTGTTCCGCCACACGGATGGCGGACGAGACGGCGGACAAGCGTGGCTCGCATGCGTAAACGCGTGGATGAGTGGATGGGTAGATGAGTTCGTGGTTAGTAGTCTTTCCAAATGCTACGATGTAAGGTTTTGTTACGGCGATGTTCATAAAAAATACTATCCTTAACAAATCCGTTCTGCTCCGTTATATATTTCCTCTACATGCATTACAACGGCTGCGACCTTTGGCAGTTCATCCTTCACCCATTTCTGAATTTCATCGAACATATCTCCTTCTGTTAGTCTTTCGGCAGTGCCTTTTATCTGAAAAGAACCTTTTTCCTCATCACGCACGGCAAAAGCTATCTTGCCATTACTCAAAATATTGTCACGGGTTTTTTCAAGGTAGTTGTCTGCGATCAGAACCGTTTGGTTATCGAGAACCTTCAAATACGCAATGTATACAACATTTGGAATGCAATCCTGATTGCTTGTTGCTACGGGAAAGACATCCTGTTTAGTTATTGCTTTTTTAACTGCGTCTGGTAATTGTGCCATGCCACTGTCTCCTTTGCTTTGTTGTGTATTAAGTTATTTCAAGTATAACGTACAAACGCTGTTCATACTGATTTTATACAGCCACGATGCTGATGTCAAGGTCTGTGCAAAGGAAATAAACTGTTGTCGGGTTGTCATTTTTGAGGCTTTAGGGGAATAGTAGTTTTTTGTTGAAATTTGGTGCGGGGGCAGTATAATTACAAATTACAGCAGCGGAGGCGCAGCAACCGGAGGTGAGAGTTAAGTAATCGTGACCCAAAGAAAACCGGCGGCCGTTATGATTTAAACCTGCAAATAAAAGAGCGTTTTCATGATAGAATGGTTTAAGAATCTAAGCGAGGGTTGGCAGATAGCGATATTTGGGGCAGCCGTTACTGTTGCTCTTGTCGTAATAGGCGGATTATTCAAATTATTCAAATGGCTGTTCGGGGAAAAAAAAGACCCTGACTTGGCCCTTGAGATAATCGATGATACCTTGAAAGAAAACAAGCAACTCAGGCAAACCGTAAAGCAACTCGAAGAACAGTTGACCAAGCCCAGTATTGAAACAAGTATTGATTCGGCAAAATCAACTCCCGTACCATCAGCAGAGGCCAGGGAACTGGCCAAGCTAATCAATGAAGATGATGGTTTATATGCACAGGCATTAAAGGCCATTGCCGAGGGCAATGCCGAAAAGGCCGATGAATTACTGGACGGGACACAGCAGTTTTTAGACCATGTCCAGCAGAGAAAGGACGAGGCGCAAGCTAAGATATACATGGCCCGCATGCAAAACGCCTCTTATGCCGGCAGGCATCAGGATGCACTGCAATATTGCGATAAACTGAAAACCCTGGCTGGTAACGATTCGTTGATAATGAACAAAATGGCTGTGGTTTACTTTGAAAATGCAAAATATAAAGAGGCAGAGCCTTTGATGCAGCGAGCGCTTGCGATAGATGAAGCGTCCTTAGGCAAAGACCATCCCAATGTCGCCATCCGCCTGA
>CAZOQJ010000145.1:0-5838 GCA_964581905.1 uncultured Pirellulales bacterium | reverse complement strand
TCTGTAACGATGCGTCTTACTTCCGAACTGTTTCTAAGTTCTATGACGGTATTTGCCAGCCCGCGGTCTTCGACAAGTTTATCCCCTTCGCCATAGCTGCTGTCTTTCCCGACAATATAACTACGTTCATCGGTGCCGATATTTTTATCGCCCGATGCTATCTTATTATGGCTCCTTTTGTAATCATAAACCATAACCTTTCCTGAGAGTTGGGCAGCTCGCGTTACTGGTATAAGCACCGGTGTTTCTTCACCGCCTCTGACAACCAATTCGATTGGTGTCTTTTGGCTGGGGATTCGGTTCATACCAATACTCGCCGTATCTACGCTGAGGGAGTATACACCGCGACTTACGGAGGGGAAGGTAAAGTTACCGGCCTTGTCGGTTACTGCGGTTAAACCATTGAGCCTGAGTAAACAATCACTAATCGGTTTTCGCGTTTCTTCATCATATACATATCCTTTAACACTGCCCACACTTTTTTTGCGGGCTACCGGCAGACCTAAAGGGATTACGTACTGCACCGCCAAAGCTGTATCGTCTTCTATGTGCGAATTCCTGTACCTCGTATGGCGGACAACAACGGAAAGTTGATGGTCATTAGCAAAAGTATGGTTCAGTCTTAACTCCAGATTGTCTCTGTCACCATGTGATAATCCCTGGTAGTCATTGGTTTGGAAGTTAAGGTTAACGGAGGTCTTATTCGCTATTTCATAGCGAGCATTGACGCCCACAGTTGTACTGCGTCTGCTTTCTCCGGTGAAGTCGCTATTTTTGTCATAGTAGACATAGCCGCTATAGTACTGTTTTTTAGTTGGCCTGAAATAGGCGGAAGCGGTATATCTCTCCGAATTAGAGGTTGAGTCGTCCAGCTCATTTTCTGTCTCGCCAAGCTCCGCAGAGGCATGAAGGGTTAATTTTTCAAAACTCTGGCCTATGCCAAATCTGAAAGTGTCCTCCTGATAGTCGAATGCCGGACTGTCGAGTCGGTCGCAGCGGTCCCGGCTCCGCCAATCAAAAGAAAAGGTCGTATTAGTTTCCATCTTATAGTCTAAGCCCAATTGATAATACTTCTCCAAAGGAGCCGAGTGAAGCGATGGGTCTGAATCAAGGTTATCCTCCTGCCGCCTGAAGTTTGCATTTAGTCTTAAATATTTATTTATGGGAACTGTTAAGCCGGCTGAGATATAATCAAGGTCACTGTAATAGCCGGGATAGTCAGGGCCAGCGTGATGCAATTTAAGGTAGTAGTTGAGCCAATTGTTGCGTCCATAAAGGTGGGCCAGATATGCATTGTCTTTTCCGCTGCCACCTGGCCCTAACGCATACTCAAGGTCGATCTGGGTATTATCAAAAGGCTTAAGCTCTCCCTCAACGCTCGTGATATTACTTACTTTGCCGTCTCTGCATTTTCTAAGGTAATTCAGGCCTACCTTGTATTTGTCATTTATTAAATAATCCATAAAGGCGCCCGTTTCTTCTGTGCCAGGCTGCCGCCAGCGTGTTTTCATATGGTAAGCTCCCAGGCTGAATTCATCATTAACATTTAGCTTGCCTTCGAGGCCTCTGCCATACAGATAATTTTCAGTCAGCCAGGAGAGACAATAATAACGGTCGCCGAGGCCAAGTGCATAGTCTTCCGTCCAGTAGTCAAGGGTGTACTCATCACGTAACCCAAAGATTGATTTATCCATAACATCAGGACCTCTAAAACGAAACTTGATATGTTTCTTGCCCTCCTCGTCCAAAGTTCCCTCACCGCTAACCTCGGTTTGGAAACCGGATGTATTCTGCTCATTTTTCTCGGAGACATAGCTGAGGGTTACCTCTGTTGGAATTCTGTGAAAATTATCCTGTCGGCCACTTACCCTCGGGAGAATTTCCACCAGACTCGCAGGGCTGGCCATCGCTTTTGTCTGGCTGTCTTCAACCACTTCAACAGTTAACTGAAGACGGTGTTTCATAATCTCAGTTATCTCCGTATCGGTCCTCACAGTCACATTAACCTTCTTTGATTCACCAGGTGCAAGCTTGAATGTATCAGTATCAATAATAAATGGAAGGTTATCACCACTATTAACTTTTATTCTTATACTATTCTCCACATTACTTTGATTTGCAATTACAAAAGAGGCCCGGTAATTTTTACCGGCAATTACCGAGTCGGGAGCATCCAAAAGTTTTGCTTCTAACTTGATAACCGGCGGCACTACTACATAAATAGTATAAAAGTCGCGGACAGAAGGATATTCCCTGTCTGTAACAAGATATGTAATTTCATACTTGCCGGCTAAGGTTGCCTGCGGGACAAAGAAACTTACCAGTCTTGTATCACTTACATTTGATTCTAATTCAAAGGGGAAATCTTTAGTAATAAGTGACCACCCTTCAGGGAGTTTCACTTCAGAGATGAATTCTCGGGTTTGGGAGGTCGAATTGGTTATGCGAAAGGCAGTAGTTACTATATTCCGCGGTTCTGTCTCAATCAGCTCTTTTCCAGTTGGTCTTACCTCAATATTTGTCCATTGAGCATAAACTAATGCAGCCACTGACAGGCAAACATAAGTTATTAATGAAATCCTTCTCATTATTTATTGGATAAATTCTTCTCATTCTTCGAATTTCAAGGTATAGTTGGCCCCAAAAATATAATCCCCTCCACAGTCGGCCACCATCAGAGCCTTGTAATTGTCATTTGGTACATCAGTTATATCTATTTTGTATCGAACAGATGTATCCGGGTAAATACGCTTCGTCCCACCCTCGAACCTGCCAATGCATGTGCCGTTTTCATCATAGATTTCGAGCCACAGAAGCGGCCTTAGCCATCTCTGCCCGATATTTTCCACATCCACCTGGAAAATTCTTCTTTCTGCTTCCCTTATAAGTTCTGTTTTTAAAAATTTAAGTTGTCTCTCGCCGGTGTCACCGATATGTGTAATCATCTGGATACCGTAGCGAAAAATTTGAGTTACACCTATTTTGGCTTTGTTCTTTTCCGGCTGACTACTCTGCAGCGAGCTTTCAGGTATCCCCTCAACCATAAGCATACTCCAGTAGGTTCCCACAAGGTTCGGGTCGCTGGGAACCTTCACGGTGTAATTGACCGTTGATGTATTGTGGGGCGGAATTATCGACCAATGCGGGTTAAAACTGAGCCAGTCGGCATTGGAGCGTTTCAATTTGCCGGGTGGGCCATAATTGTTGGTGCCATCAAAACAAAACTTATAATCGGTCTGGTAAATCTTTACTTCCTGCGGCTCGGCACTGGCATTTTGAACAACGATGGAGCCTTTGTAAACATCGCCGGGGCCTGGATTTGATTTTTTCTCATGGGTTAAGCTGCCCACGATGGATATTCCTGCGCTGGTTGCTGGCGGTACCAAAAAGCAAAAAACCAGAGCAAAACAAATGTTTCTTATTTTCGTATTCACTGTTATTCGCCCCCACTATGGGCCAGAAACCGTATAACAAACCGTGGTCTTATAAGTATCAGGAGGTACCTGTATCGAAACCCCCATAAGTTCTAACTGGACAGTTATAGCACTTCTATCGCCAATACCGCTGAAAAAGAGCTGGCTACCCGTTACTTCCTGATAAGTACCGCCGTCTGCGATACTGCCAGAGCCCTCGCCATCAGAGGTCCTTTGAATGTACAGGTGCAAATCACTACGCCAGTTGGTATCTAATTTTTCAACGTACACTTCCCAGCTACCAGCGGTGTCTGAAATATTTATGGACACCGCATTAGTGGCGCTCTCATAGGTGTCTATCAGGTCGCTTCCGGCACCGGCCTGTAAATCCGAAGAATCTATGGTCTCAGACCAGCTACCCGTTGCCGAGATTGATATGGCCCAGCATATTCCGCCGGAGTAAATAAGTAAGGACGACAGGATTATACATTGAATTACTTTTTTCAATTTTGCCTCTCTGGGGGGGGGGTCTTCAAATACATTTATTGCATTTGAGCCCACTTAAACAGAAAAAGACGGAGTCTAAGAGCAACCAAACCGACATTTTCAGTATCCTTTAAATATCATCGGTGAGTGTCCATGTAACTGTCTGCGAGACGTCCGTGTAGGGATCTACCATTGCGCTTACTTCTGCTGTGAAAGTGATGGTTTGAGCAGATGTATAGGTGTTTCCTATTGCTGTTACAAAATCATAGTCAGCAGTTGCTGCGGTAAATTGTGTTTTACCTTCAGAAGTGCCGTCGTCACCACCCGGAGCTGCTACTGTTGCATACAGGTTAATTCCACTAAACAGTGCGTCTATCTTGCCTGTTATCTTTTTCCTTGCCGCGCCAACCACGTTGCATGTCCAGGCCATTGTAGTGAGAGCTTCCGTCTCGTCTGCAGGTAAATCACCAGGGGTCGCAGGAAAAGTAATTTCCAAAGTCCCCGGGTCACCGCTTACAGCAAGCTCAGAAATCTCACTAAAAGTAATTGTGACAATCTGTTCAGCGGTATTGCCTGCCATTACCACACATGGAAGCACCACGACAAATGCTGCCAGTAACAAAATTTTAGTTGTTAAAGTTTTCATGAATTAACCCTTTTCATTCATCACGACATTTCGCTTTTAAGCTCCGGTTTTCCATTAACTTAACGTTATTTGGTAAGTCCCGTTAGTCCCGTAAGGGATGCCTGCCGTAAGGCATCTTGTGGATTACGGCAGGATGGCCAAGTCCATTGCAAAAACCCGCCATGAAGTTACTCGTCAAATTCTAACGGTAATGTAACTTCGGAAAGTACCTGATTTGACCATATCAAAGACATGGCTACAAAGACGATGGCATCATTAATTTTGCTCGCTTGGGATTGCAAAAACTGCCGTTTGAGTTCACGGATGAAAACATCATTCTGGAACCAACTTTGACCCCGTTAGAAAAAAACCCAGTTTTTTGGGCGGTGTAAAAATACATAGCGAAGTGGGTCAAAGCCCCGCCCGAGTTTTCTAACGGGGTTGAGCTTTAATCCTTCCACTTTATTAGCTCAGGGTGTATATCCTGCACAATCGTGTTTGCCGGCTTTATTCGGACGTTTAAGCCTTGGCCGCCGTACCCTTCTATCGCAAGACAATGCCTATAGGACACCTCACCATCTTGCTTGGATGCTGACTCCATGGGAAGTATTTTATAGGTCTTGTTGTTATCATACATGTAAAAAAGCTCGACATTGAAGAGTTCCGGCCGGGCCTGGCCGAATCGAACGCTGCACTGGACCTCCATACTTTCACCTTCTGCTAAGCGACCCTTTTTTTCAGTGCCGGTCGAAAACGATGTTATCCTGATGTCATTGAAGTGTCTTAAAACTTCCTTTTCTTCCTGGATGGCCTGTTTGAGTAATTCGTGATTGCCATCGGATATGCGAGCTGAATCCTTTATCGCAGGTATATAGAATTTTTCAAGATAATCATGAAGCATCCTGTTCATATTGAAATTTTGACAAACTGAAGTTATTGAATTTTTCATCATTGTCACCCACCTCTCGGGGACATCCGTATCGTTGCGACGGTAGTATAGCTCGGTTATCTCATGCTCCAGAAGGTCATACAACTGATTTGCGTCAGCTTCCCTTTGTAAATCCGCCCTGTTGTACCGTGTACCCGCAGTTATTGCCCAGCCGTTATTGCCGTTGTAGCCTTCCGGCCACCATCCTTCAAGCGTACTGAGGTGTAAAACACCATTCATCGCAGCTTTCATGCCGCTGGTTCCGCTGGCCTCCATTTCCTGGTCCGGATTGTTCAGCCATATATCTGCACCCCAGCAAAGATGCCTCGCTATATTCATATCGTAATTTTCCAGGAAAATTACTCTGTCTTCTACATTGAACTCTT
>CAZOQJ010000144.1:0-5903 GCA_964581905.1 uncultured Pirellulales bacterium | reverse complement strand
TTAATCTGCCAAACTCCATATGAGCGCCTGCCAGCACAAAAAACGAGACATAAATAGGTGGAGCAAATTTTTCGACAAGCTTAAACATACCCTGGCTTTGACGAGGAATCAGGTTGGCAATCGTTATACCCAGTACCATAGCAGGCAAAATCGGGTCAATTTTGGGTATCGTTGAAATGCCAACAACAAGTAAAAGCGAGGCCAGCGCAAATTCCAGGATTTTATCCTCAGCTCTTACAAACTTTAATAGAGAGTATAGCAATACCCCTGCTAAGAATCCTAACGCTATAGCACCGACAATTTCGCCGAACAGCACGCCCATAGCGATGAAAACAGAACTATGGCCTTTGCCTATAAGTGCTTTTGCTCCTGTTGCAGCTCCCCGATAAAGCAGTAGCGCCAGAGCATCGTCAAGCGCTACTATGGCGAGAACTGTCGCTGTAAGAGGCCCCCTCGTCTTATATTCCCATAAAACGTTTGCTGTTGCTGCCGGTGCTGTAGCAGAGGCAATAGCTCCAAGCACAATTCCCATAGCAATCGAAATAAACAGTCTATCAACAGCAGCTATATCCCCAAGCATTGAAGGCAAAATTAACCATGCCGCTAAAAATGTGCCGATTGCTACTAATAAGAAAGCTCCTATACCCTGCGAGAAAAGAATAGTGAAAAATTGCTTGCCATACTTTTTGAAAACATCACCTCGAAGCTCGCTACCAATCATAAATCCTATGAGGCCTAAGGCGAACATTGTAAATGGCTTAAGCTTGTCGATAATATCAGGTGTGATTAAATTAAAAACATCACCCAGAAGTATTCCAACAACGATACAGCCGACAACCTGAGGGATACGAAGCTTTTGAAAAAGGCGTGCGCCAAATGTGCCCCCCAAAATAATCAGCCCGAACAACAAGGCCAAATTCAAATAGCCGGATGGCTCGATGTTTGCATTAACAAAAGAATAAAGCATGGTAATATCGCCTTTGAAGCTTTTACTAATCACGCATGTTGGTCACTTGCTATGTTATCGGCTTTTTGCTGCCGGGACAATACTTCCGCAGAAAGCTGCCGTCGAACTGCTCGGCAGTTCAAAATACCAACAAATCTATTGTCTTCACTGGAAGCGACTGCTGGCAAATGCTCTACATCAAGCTGTCTTGCCATCTCAAACGCTTCTGACAGGGACATGTTAGGCGTAATCTTATTGACAATCGGCTCGGCAATATCAAGCGCCACCAGCCAGTCATTTAACTCTTGAGTTGCAAAAGTATTTCTAATTCCACCCAGCGTAATAGCACCTATTAGCTTTTGGTCATTATCAACCACAGAATAATAAAAACTATCAGTATCGCTGACCACCTTGATTACTTCGCTCAAGGACGTGCCTGCAGAGATGACCGGTACATCCGTGTCCATCACATCATTAACTTTATAGGTTTTAATCAGGTCATCTTCTGTAATATTAAGCCCTGCTTCTCCGGCCTTTTTGATGCCTACCTTGACGAACAGCGGACCAATTAGCTGTAGGATAAACACACCGATTATGATTACCGACAGCATCGTATCTCTTATTTCGCCCTCGAATCGGCTGCTTGCCATAATTAATAACGCAATTGCGATAGTACCTTGCTGATACAAACAAAATCCCAGATATTTTCTAATTGTTGGTATGGCTTTAGAGTAAGCAGAACCCCAGAACGACCCCACTGTTTTCCCAACGGTACTTCCAATTACATAAGCGGCGGCTAATAACCATATATGACCGGACAGGCTGATTCTCAGTCTGGCGCCAATTATCACAAAAAACAGAACATAAATCGGAGGTGAAAACTTACGAACAAGCTCGAAGCTCTTGAGACTCCGTCTGGGATAAAAGTTTATTAAAGTGACTCCACAAGCCATAGTCGACAGAATCACATCCAGCCCCCATGCTATCGCCAGACCAATAGTCAGCACTATAGTGCTGATAGTGAAGATGAGGGTTTTCTCATCGTCGTCAATCCATCCTGTAATCCATCGTAGTATCATCCCTGCCGCTACACCCATCCCCAGGGAGCCGGCCACTTCCAATAGTGAATGAAAAATCATTGGCAAGACACCGACTTCCTTATGGCCGGTGAGAAAACTCGCCAAGCTGATACCAGTAATATAAAGAACGAGAGCAAGGGCATCATCCAGGGCGACGATTGCCGTCAGCATAGTCGTAAGTGGCCCACGGGCTTTATACTCCCACAATACATTTACCGTCGAAGCAGGGTCTGTCGCTGAACATATAGCACCGAATACGACCGCCATCGCTAGGGATATATGCCAATCATAATGGGTAAAATAATGAAGCGCAACGAAACTGATAGCTATAACTAATAAAAATGCCATTCCTCCTTCAAACAGTAAAATTGCAAAAACCTGCTTGCCGAATTTTACAAAGATGTCACGTGTAAGTTCACCGCCGATTAGAAAACCAATAATCCCAAGAGCGAATAGATTAAACAAATCGAGATTCTGCACCGTTTCCGGAGAGATTATCTTTAATACCGGCCCCAGGACTATGCCAATCGTGACGTAACCGATTATCCGTGGTATGTGCAATCTCTGAAAGATACCCGCACCTACTGTGCCAAAAAATATGGCCAGACCCATCAGCAAAATGATGTTGATGTGTTCAATACCCTGAGCCAAAATGCTATCCAATAATTCAGCCATCGAAAGCCAAAAACATTACTTAGCAGAGGAAGTTGCAAGCTTATAAGCCGGATGCCTATTGTCGGTAAAATAAAAAGCCTATGCTAATGCAAAATCAAGTTTTGTCAAACGAATTTCCAAAGCACAATAAGCGAAAAATTTGTAAATTGGGCTTTTCTTAGTAGCACAATTCTGATATAATGTTAGTGGTAATTAAAACTGCTTAAGGAAGACCAAAATGACCACGCAAACAGAGCGAACAAATGCTTGGGTGGTAGTAATTATTTTTATTGCTATAACGATCTTAGCGGGATGTAAAAAGAAAGCTGACGAAAAAAACGATTTAGAGAGCTATCGCTACGACATTACGCCATCTGAATCGGCTCCTGGCAGCCCGAGCGAATTTGCAAAACCTGATACCGAGCTAAAAACCGCTGCGAAAATGAGTCTCAGCGATGTCATCAGGTCGGCAAGGACCTGGAGACCTGCTTACATGTCCTTGTATGGCAAAACCGCATCGGACTTCACTTTACCTGACATCTATGGCCAACAGCGCAACTTAAGCGGTTATCGTGGTAAGAATGTTTTAATTACCTTTTGGACAACATGGTGTTCAGGCTGTAAAGGACAAACGCAGAGCCTAATCGCGCTACGAAACCTCATCAGTAGAGACGAATTGGCGATTTTAGCCGTATCTTTCTTAACGAGGTGGCCACCTAACACTGCTATGATGGTCAAGAAATACGTTGAACAAAACAGAATCAACTATCCGGTTATTTCTGTTGCATCAAATAAACTGCCGGTGCCTTATAATCGGGTAACGTCTATTCCTTGCAGTTTCTTCATTGATTCAGATGGTAAGATAAAGTTGGCTGCCGAAGGTGTAATACCACCATTGATTATGAAGAGCATTCTTGAAGCGGAACGCTGAGCTGCCACATTGAGTTGAAGACATGCGTGTTGCAGATGTCTGAGGCATCTTCGCCGACGCACAAAAACCTTGCAACCAAACCTCCAATCGTTATAATCTCCACAAAAGGACGGTAAAAAATAAAGGGAAAAAAGGAAAGGAGAACCCGATGAAACGGTTCTTATTTTCTATAGTGTGTATTTTTCTGATACCTGCTTGCTTTGCTGAGGTGGGTGTATCAGACAAGAATGCTCAGTTGCTTCAAGCTGCGGAAAAAGGTGACCTTCAGGCCGTGCAAACTGCCCTGACTGATGGCAGTGATATTAATGCGAAAAGAACTGATGACGGCGTAACGGCCCTGATAGCGGCAGCGCTGAAGGGTCATATGAAGGTCGTCAAGTTCCTGCTGGAAGCTGGCGCTGGTATTGAGGCCAGGAATAACGAGGGTGTAACGGCCCTGATGATGACGGCGGAGAATGGCCATATAGGAGTCGCCAGGCTTTTGCTGGAAACGGGCGCTGATGTCAATGTGAAGGCTAATAATGAGGCGACGGCCTTGATAGTGGCAGCGGAGAAGGGCCATATGGAGGTTGTCAAGCTCCTGTTGAAAGCTGGCGCTGATATTGAGGCCAAGAACAACGAGGGTGTAACGGCGCTGATGATGGCGGCGCAGGAAGGGCGTAAGGAAGTCGTCGATTTGCTGCTGGAAAAGGATGCTGATGTCGACGCAAAAACAACCGACAGCAACTCAACGGCACTGCATATAGCGGCGTCGAGCGGCCATACGGAAATCGTCAAATCCTTGTTGGAAAAGGGTGCTGATGTTAGTGCGAAAAGAGACATTGACGGCATAACGGCCCTGATGATGACGGTGCAGGAGGGTCATAAAGAAGTCGTAAAGCTCCTGCTGGAAAATAAGGCCGAGGTCAATGTGAAAGCAACTACCGATGGTGTAACGGCCCTGATAAAGGCGGCATACTTGGGCCATACGGAAATTGTTAGGCTTCTCGTGGGAAATGGCGCTGATGTCGATGCCAAGAGTAAAGAGGATGTGACGGCCCTGATGATGGCGGCACAGGAGGGGCATAAGGAAATCGTTGAGTTTCTGCTGGAGAAGGGAGCTGATGTCCATGCCAGGAATAACGGCGGCGTGACGACCCTGATGAAGGCAGTGCACAACGGCAATATGGACATTATCAAGCTCTTGCTGGAAAAGGGCGCCGAGGTCAATGCGAAATCAACCGCCGACGGTATAACGGCCCTGATGGTGGCAGCTAAAAATGGCCATACTGAGGTCATCAAATTCCTGCTGGAAAAGGGAGCTGATGTTAAGGCCAAGGATAACGATGGTGTAACAGCCCTGATGATAGCAACGGAGAATGGCTATACTGAGGTTGTTAAAACCTTGCTGGAAAAAGGTGCTGATATCAGTACGAAGAGAACCACTGGCGGCGAAACTGCCCTGATGTTTGCGGCGCAAAAAGGCCATAAGGAAGTCGTCGAGTTTCTGCTGAAAAAGGGGGCTGATGTCAACGCCAAGAATAACAGTGGTGTAACAGCCCTGATGATAGCGGCAGAGAATGGCCATGCTGAGGTTGTCAAATCCCTGCTGGAAAAGGGTGCTGATGTCAATGCTAAGAGGACGCTCGACGGTGTAACGGGTCTGATGATAGCGGCGCAAAAAGGCCATTCTGAGGTTGTTAAATCCTTGCTGGAAAAGGGCGCTGATGTCAGTGTGAAGAGAACCACCGACGGCGGAACGGCCCTGATGATGGCGGCGCAGGAAGGGCGTAAGGAAGTCGTCGATTTGCTGCTGGAAAAAGGAGCTGATGTCAATGCCGGAAATAACGGCGGCGTAACGGCCTTGATGAAAGCGGCGGAGAATGGCCATACGGAGGTTGTCAAATCCCTGCTGGAAAAGGGAGCTGTCGTCAATGCGAAGAGAACCACCGACGGCGGAACGGCACTGATGATGGCGGTGCAGAATGGCCATACCGAGGTCGTCAAATCCCTGCTGGAAAAGGGCGCTGATGTCGGTGCGAAGAGGACCACCGACGGTGGAACGGCCTTAGAGATGGCAAAAAGTGGAGGTCACGCAGACATTGTGCTTTTGCTTGAGAAAGCCGGTGAAAAGAAGTAGCTTGAAAAAGACCGGGTGTTTTTTTAAGAAATTTTCTGGACAATGTCAAACAAAGTGGTTAAAATTACGATATAAACGATAAGCGATTTCATTCTTACGTTAGAAAACATAGGTGACTGATTATGGCACATAAAAAAGGACAGGGCTCTTCGAGAAACGGCAGAGACAGTAATC
>CAZOQJ010000143.1:0-5929 GCA_964581905.1 uncultured Pirellulales bacterium | reverse complement strand
ATCTGCCACTGCATTTGTCAGCTCCTGGTCTAATGACAATGAAAGCATGTCAGCCATGGGGTGCGCCTTAACTGTCCACTCGTCGTCGGCAGGGTTACGTAGTAATCCGGATTCATGTATTAAGGCGGACCTGAGCATTGTCGGCATCCAGTCGGCATACAAGTATCTGTAAGAGGGCTTACGGTTAGCCAGTGCTTGTTGTTCCATCAGCAGGCTGATAAAAAGCTGTGCGGTTTTTATTTTTTGGCCGGGGTTCCCTTCTACAACTGAAGTAAACCGGCTTCGCAGGTATTTACTGGTAAGCTCGATACCTGACCGGTGTATGAGCGCCTTGCCTGGCATTATCTGGGTGAGCCGGTTGCTTATTTTACCGTCTTCAGTGGTTACAGGGTCGATATAAAGCGTAAATTCTATATCCAAAGATGCCTGAGGGTGAGTAAGCAGAATATCTTTAAGCTCGCCCGTAACAAGCTGCAAAGTACTAACAATGCTGCCGCCAGGTTTAATAATTAATGCAGTATGCATCGTGGTAGATACCAGGTTCGGTATATTCTTACTGATATCACCTCTAACATCTGCGTCAATTCTGATATTGCCCTTGAATAGTCCATCGTCACTAATCACCAGCGGCTCGGAAGAATTATTTATTATCGCAACAGTGCCTTCGATATCGCTGCCGTAGTAAAAATTATTGCCCCGAGTGCTGAACTGAACTGAGATTGTCTCTTCGGGCGCAGTAAATGCCGGAACGAGCGTTTCGCCGAATGTGTTTTTTAACACGGTCAGGATAGAATCGGGGCTGGCTGGCGGGACATAAGTTGCTCCTTGCTCGGCGAGAAGCCCTTTAGCTTGTTCTGCCTCCAGCGACGCGGGGTCTTTGGCAATTGCGGCCTTGAGTGTTTCAATTGCTGAAGTTTTTTGCCCTTCTAATAGCTGAATTTGGGCAAGCGTTAAATCTGCGATTTGGTTAGGTTGATAATTGTCTAAAAGCGGCTTGGCCCATTCATATTGTTGATTCATTACGAGCGCATAAGCTAAAAGAGCGGCTGTTGCAGGCGTTTCAGCTTCAGTTGCGTAGGCTTTATTAGCCCATACAAGTGCTTTTTGCGGGTCCGGCAAGACAAAACAATAAAACCATGCAAATTGCGCGGGCCTGACTTGTTGGGAATAGCTCTCTGAGATGTCCAGCTTCTTTTGGTAGAGTTGTGGGCCCTGTTCGAATAGCTGTTGTGCTTTGTGTTCGGCGGCCTGGAATATCTTGGCTGCTTCTTTAGTATTGCCAATTTTTAAGGCTGCTTTTCCGGCTATAGCTTCGAGAATCAGGTCAAACTGGCCTTCCTGCCGAAGCTCGGATGCAATTTGCAGGCATTTGTCCTGGTCGTGTTCGGTGTTATAGTAGCTGACCACCCAGGGAATATAGATAGGGGCGGGCAGGGGTTCAGATGGGTAAAGATAACGGAAGCCATGGGCACTGTGTTTGTAGGCATTAGCTGCTATCTCATAAAGTTGTAACTGCTCAGCGTATTGCGCAAGGGCAGTTGCGGTATCAATATCTAATGGATTTTCGCGTAATTTTAGTTTTAGGTTTCCGAAATATAATTCAGGGCCAATCTCATCGGGTATAAGCTCAGTCAGCTTTGCAAAAGCCAGCTTGTTATATTCGTTGTCGCTGTAGGCCTGTATAAGGTAATATCGGGCAATTTTGTAATCGGCTTTTTCGGCTGATAATAGACCAAGTAAGCATTCCAAATCGGAACGTATAACAGCGTTTTTCCTGTCAACGCTCTTTAACAACCCTTTGAGAAGTATCTCTCGCTCCTCACGAGTGTTTAACTGTTCGAGTAAGTATCGGATTGCTGTTCTTACCGCCCCAAGGTCAGCAGATTCGTTTACGTAGTTTTCGAGTGTATAAAACACCAGTTCAGCATGGTCTGGCCTTGAATGTCGACTGGCAAGCTTCAGCAGTAGTGAACGGGTGTTGCTGTCTTCTCTGCCTAAGTTCATTGCGGCGTTTAAAAATACGGTTGCCTGTTCGGCCTCGGCCGCCCTGCCGTAAGGCGTCCTCCGGGCTGTATTTTTAGAACTCGTCTCGGCGGAGGCTCGCCGAGCCGGAGCGGGATTGGCCAGTTCATAAGCTATTTCGTAAAATCTTTGGCCGACAGATGGTGAAAGCAGCTGCTCTGGCCTTACCCTGAAGGGAGCGGAGGTCGTTGGGTCAATCAATAATTGACGGTCTGTGGCTGATTCCACAGGCAATGCGAAATCTGCTATTTCCTGAGCTAATTCCGTTCTTGGTTTGGTCGAACTTTGAGCCCAGCCGGAGAGACAGAGAAAAATGAATGCCGAAAAAACTAAAAGAGACTTAGCACTAAGCATTTTACTCTCCAGTAAGCCCTGTTAGAAATAAAACACCAAAAGAACCTGCCCTGTTAACAACAAGGTTTTCTAACAGGGTAAAACTACACCCTCCCGCTTGCTTTCGCACCCGTGCCTGTGGCTACCCGACGGGTGCAGGCAAGAAAGCAGGGAGGGCCTTAACATATTATCGGGCGGATAGAGCCTGTTGCTTTAGATATAAAATGCTCATCGAAGTTCCGTACTTTTCTTGTCTAACCACCTTTTTTTACGTTTAACTCTGATATATCACTTTGGCTTTTGGCTGTCAAATATCGAATTGTATAAAAAACGCATTTTGTTATCAATTATTGCTTTTTGTCTCTCCGTGCGCTGCCAGTCACCAGCGACAATACCTCAATGTGTAGTACTTTTGCTGACAGCAAATACACTGCTGCCGCCGAAGGAACAATCAGGAGTAATTTGAAGATATCAGCCCAGTTTTTTGACAGCCAAAGTGCAGCTCCTATCATGGCAGTCATACATAGTGTTGCTGCAATTGTTTTAACTAATGTCCGGCCCAGTCCCTCAAAAATCGTATTGCGTATTGCGTATTGTGTACTCCGTAAGGAGTCCCTAGGACTGCGTAATCGCCGGTGGAAAAAACAGACCATAATCACAACCTGCAGATATGAGCAGAGCGCCGTCGAAAGCGCTAATCCACCTGTCCCCAGGGGCCAGATAAGGGTCAGGTTCAAAACAATATTCAGACCAACCGCAATCATCGCACTTAGCATTGGCGTTTTGGAATCCTGCAACGAGTAAAACGCACGGCTGGCGACCTGTTGTGCAAAATAGCCGCATAATCCCAGCGCATAAAAAAGCAATGTCCAGGCAACCATTGAAGTGTCGTCGCGGACTTGGCCGAATTGACCGTGCTCAAAAGCAGCTGAAATTAATGGCCTGGCTATTACTATCAGTCCTATGGTCGCCGGCATCGCGATAAAAATAGCACTGCAGAGACCCTGCGAAACCGTCTTGCCCAGACCTGTAAAATCTTTCTTTGCTGCGTAGGAGCTCATCACCGGAAAAATTGCCGTTGCCAGCGATATTCCAAATATGCCTAATGGTAATTGATATAGCCGTTGCGCATAATAAAGGTGTGATACTGAACCGCGTACCAGTGGGTATGCTATTTCTCTGCCGAATAAGACGAAAGAGAGCCCTTTTTCTGCTGAGCTGGAAAACCACCACGCAATCAGGTCATCGGCCAGGGTATTTATCTGCGTTACTGTCAGGCCCAGTATCATCGGCCCCATCAGGATTATGATTTTTCTAAAGCCCTCTGAATAAATCTGCCATGCGGGTTTTATAGAAACACCGGCAGAATGAAGCGGAGGAACCTGTATCACAATCTGCATAATCCCGGCAATAACTACCGCGACAGCTACGAAAAAGACCTGTTGTTCCGGTTTGATTTGAAATGCCCAGCCGGTTAGCAGTAAACTTGCGATAATAAAAATGTTCAAAACTATTGGGGCGGCAGCCGGTGTTGCAAAGTGTCTGTGCACATTAAGGATACCAGCCAATATCGCTACTACACAAACCAGAAGCATGTAGGGCAGCATAATCGATGTTAGGGATAAAATTAGCTTCGTCTCACTGGATGGGCTGAAGAATTTGTAATAGGTCCAAATCAATGCCTGGCCAAACAAAACTATTGCCGCCAACAGCACAAATACGACAGTCACTACGGTATTAATCAGGTGTTTTGCCTCTTCGGGTCTTTTTGTAAGTTCTTCGCTGTATACTGGAATTAATGAAGCCGATGCCGCTCCTTCACCAAACAATCTCCTGGCAAGATTGGGAATCTTGAAGGCGATGGCCCACGCATCCAGCAGGGCGCTGGCGCCGAAGAAATAGCTGTATGCTATGTCCCGAACAAATCCAAATATCCGGCTGACCGCCGTAAGAAAGGCAATTTGTCTAAAGCCCTTTATCATTATCTTGTTATTGTCGGTTAGCTACGTCCTTTTGTTTTAAGCTTTTCGCGCCACGCCAAATGGTCTGCACCGCCCCACATTGTTTAACAATCCTATAGAAGCACTACTAACTAACAAGCTCGACCCTCCGTAGCTCACTAATGGCAAAGTCAGGCCCGTTATTGGCATAAGCCCCACTGTCATACTGACATTAACAATGAGCTGAATGGTGAACATTGCTGTTATACCGACTGCAAGCAATCTGCCGAACGGGTCTGTATTGCTGGCTGCTATTTCCAATCCACAGCCGATTATAATCACAAATAATGCTAAAAGTCCGAGGCAGCCCCACATTCCCCATTGATGAGCGATAATAGCGAATATAAAGTCGTTGTGCCTTGCAGGAAGAAAATTGTATTTGATAAATGGCCCCTGCCGAAAGCCATATCCTTTTGCGTGATTCGTTCCGCCGGAGGCAACCGCATATTTTGAGCGTACAAGATGATAGCCCCAGTCGTTCTTCCACTGTTTTGAATTGAAATTCCTGCCCACAAGAATTTTGCCCAGGGTTGGGTAGGCTGCAGCTTTTTTGCGAATCCAGCTATTTTGCAGCAGCACACTGCTTATTCTGGTTCTTTGGTATGGCCTCATCTTATACCAGAGTATCGGACTTACCAAAAATGCTAAAAGTATTATAAGCAGCAGGTGCTTGGCCTTTGCACCGGCGATAAACAGCATAGTTAAAAAAATAGGCATCATTAATAGTACAGTGCCAAGGTCCGGTTCGAGCAAGATGAGTATCATCGGCAGGACCGTTAGGGCAAAAGGACCGACCAGAGCACCAAAATTTCGGTAGTTGCTGCGATACCGCAGATACCATGCGAGGGCCAGGATATATGCCAGCTTGCAGATTTCCGATGGCTGAATAGCGGGAAGATTCCTGCCTGCTATCTTAAATTTAATCCATCTATGTGCACCGTTAATTTCGGGCACAAAAGGAAGCTCTATTAAATACCTGCCGACCAGCAGCAGGCCCAGAAGCAGTAGCACAAAGGCGTATATCCAATAGCTTGCTGCTCCGAATCGGCGGTAGTTAACCAGATTAGCCGCTATGAAGCCAATTGCGCCAATAGCGGCGAATAGAAGCTGTTTTTTCCACAAGGTGCCCAATTCTTCGGTTTGGCCAGCCGGGCTGACTTCTGCGGGATGGCCAACCGCATAGATAGTTACTATCCCGATAGCAATCAACATTAAAGCAGCCGCAAGCAGGCATAACCGTACGGCAACAATTCGGCCTTTCAAAAAGTTATACATAATCGCAAAAATAACACAGAGATGTTAAAATTGCTATATGAACTGAAAAATCGCTAAAAAATTATTTCATCAAAATTGTGTGTTGGCATCTGAGTTAATCTGCTTTACCTAAAACGGCTTAAAAGTACGAAACTGCCTAAATTGACACCCAAAATCTTATTTTTTCGCTCTTTTCGCCTTTTTTTCTTGATTTGCTTTATGTATATTTCCACTACCTTCGGCAGGAGTGTTTCGTAAGTATTGTTTCTACTTATACTTATGCAAATAAGCGAGAAAGAGGATAAGGCGGAACAGGTTTC
>CAZOQJ010000142.1:0-5932 GCA_964581905.1 uncultured Pirellulales bacterium | reverse complement strand
ATGGAATGCGATATGGACCTCGGCACATACGAGAGAATGCTCGATATGGATTTAAGCAGGGCAAACTTTACCACAAGCGGCCAGGTATTCAGCTCAATCCTGAACAAGGAACGCCACGGCGACTACCTCGGCAGAGACGTCCAGATGATTCCGCATGTCACCGGCGAGGTTAAACTAAAGCTCCGCCAATTAGCTGCTCAAACCGATGCCGACATTGTATTTGTCGAGATTGGGGGCACCGTCGGCGATTTGGAAAACGCATATTTTATCGAGGCGACACGGGAGCTGGCATACGAAGAAGGCCCCAACAGCTGCTGTTTCGTCGCACTGACCTACATATTAGAACCTCCGACCCTCGGCGAACAAAAATCAAAGGCGGCGCAACTGGGAATCAAACAGCTTATGCAATTAGGCATCCAGCCGGACATCATCGCCTGTCGAGCCACTCACGCCGTAAGCGATAAAGCACGAGAAAAGATTAGTGTTTACAGCAATGTCCCTCTCAAACGGGTTATAAGCCTGCCGGATTCAGCCAGTATCTACATGATACCTTCGATGCTAAGAGAGGCCGGCTTAGATTTCGAGGTGCTACGGCTATTAAAAATTGAAGACAGAATAAACTTGCGGCACGAACGAAAGGCCTGGGCCAAATGGTGCGATTTCACAGATAAAATCGACGCGGTCAATCGCGAAATAACAATCGGCATCACAGGCAAATATACAGCCGTCCGCGACAGCTACGCCTCGATAATCAACGCACTCGAACATGCAGGTATCGCCCTCGGCTGCGATGTAAAAATAAAATGGATTGAAACAACCGATATCACCGATGAAAAGGTCGCCGAAAAACTGTCCGATGTTGACGGTATTATCGTGCCCGGCGGGTTCGGTACTCGCGGTGCGGAAGGAAAAATCGCCTGTATAAAATATGCCAGAGAAAATAACCTGCCCTATCTGGGCCTGTGCTTTGGTTTCCAAATGGCGGTTATAGAATTCGCACGTAATGTCTGCGGCATAACAAAAGCCAACAGCACTGAAATTGAGCCGGATTGCCCTGAGCCGGTAATCGATATACTGCCCGAGCAGAAAAAAATAGAAGGCCTCGGCGGAAATATGCGGCTCGGAGGACAAAATATAGAACTAAAGCCCCAAACATTAGCGTGGAAACTTTTCGGCGAGTCAGATTCGGTCAGAATGCGTTTTAGACATCGCTACGAGGTTGACCCGCGGTATATTGAGCCGTTGGAAAAGGCAGGCCTGGTTTTTTCCGGAAAAGCACCAAGACAACCCATTATGCAGATATTGGAACTGCCCTCACATCCGTTCTTTATGGGAACTCAGGCGCATCCCTGCCTGACCTCGCGTCCGCTAAGACCTCAGCCGATGTTCGTTGGCCTTGTTTCGACGGCTCTGCAGAAAAAGTACGGCGATGAGAAACTACCTGATTGTATAAAAACAGTTCAAGAAGTGTGTAAACCCCATTAAAAAACGAGCGTCACAATAGAGCGTGCAGTAGACCCGCTTTCTTTCTAACGGGGTAAACAAAATAATTAACGGCTAATCACAAAAGTTCATCTGCTTGTTCAGCCGGCTTTTTCTGCTTATTAGGTTCCGCTTCAAACCCTTCTTCCTGAGCTTTGAGTCTTTCGAGTTCCGCTTTAAGTGTCTCTATCTGGGCTTTTAGCCGCTCGTTTTCTTCAAGCAGTTGTTTGCTTTCCTCCACTACACTCCCCATAAGATTATTCATCTGGCCTTGAAATTCTCCCGCCAACTGCTCCTGCAAATCTCTGTTTTCCTCCTGACACTTTGCAAGCAGCTCTTGTTGCTTTTTCAATTCATTGCTATGCTGCTCTTTTAATTTTTCCATCTCGCTATCACGCTGCTGTAAATCTTTCTTTAGCTGGATATTCTCAGCAGCTACGACTTTGGCCATTTTTGTACTTGGTTGCTGCTGCTGTTGTTGTTCCTCACAGCCGGCGTTCAACATAATCACAACAGCACCAGCCGCTAACACGAGTACCTTCAAGATGTTTATTTTCATCTTATTATCCTTTCAAATCCGGTTTTTCCAAAAACCGCTCAAATTTGTTACCTACTATATCTCCAACTACCATACTGTCAAGGCGTTAAATCAATCGATGCGAGAATTTTTCTGCATGTACAGTGATTCCCCAGGTGACATAAAGCCAGCTTTGAAACAGAGAACTCTATCGGAAATTCCTGCTCTTCTACCTCGCCATATCCAATAGTTATATGAGGGAAAAATTTCGCAAAGCCCGCCTTTTCTCGGTAGTCCCTAATCCATTCCAGCGTAGTTTCCGCAACATCCTCATCGCCGCATATCATATCCGCTGTTACGTCACTACTAAAATACGGCTGAACCTTTTCCATCACCTTTTCGTGAAGTGATTGAAGCTCTTTTATTCTCTCAATCTCAAAGACCGAGACCGTTTCGTCTCTCGAATTCGTTGAAGTATGGATGCCGAGTATTTTCAACTTGCCGATAGTATATCGTTCTGCAATTGCTGTTAAGACTTTCTTAATAGCCCCGATGTCTTTTTCATCGATACAGCCCATAGCCAAAGAAATATGCGGCAGGCAATTCTTCTTATGCAAAACAATTTCCCTGCCGAACGCTTTGACAAACTTCGCATTTAATTCAGTCGCCCTATCTGTCATCGCCTCATCCGGCAATAACACAACATCAACAGCAATTCTACCCATACTTCTTTTGTCATTGCGAATCCACCATAGGTGGACGCGGCAATCTCCGGCTTTTTTCTAACTCCTTAATAACGTCTCCGCTATTTTGCGAGCGGCATCTTTTCTCGCAACTACTGCGCACTTATCCTTCATATCTTTTCGCTTCGCATCATCTTTCATCAATTCTCCAAGCTCTTCGGCCAGCCATTCGGCCCTGTCTTTTTCATCCGGCAGGTCATCCACGATAACTGCCGCTCCTGCTTCAACCAGCTTGCCTGCGTTTAGATACTGGTGCCTGTCCTTATGGTATGGATATGGCATACAAATACTTGGGACCCCTGCCGCGGCATATTCAGCTACGCTGACCGCCCCGCTTCTGCCAATCACCAAATCCGAAACAGCCAGCAGGTCCGCCATATCATCAAAATATCCTAAAACCTTATGCCTAATTTTGGCGTTGCTGTATTTATCTATGACTTGATTATAATTTTTATCCCCTGTTAGATGAACTATCTGCCAGCCGTTCGCAAAAGCATCTAACTTTTCTAAAAGCGAGCACACCGTTCGGTTAATGCTTTCCGACCCGCTCGATGCGCCGGTTATAAGCAGCATCTTTTTATTTTCATCGAGACCTAATTGCTCTATCGCCTTGTGCGGCTGTGGATTTGAAAAGCCGCTTCGCAGAGGACAGCCGACAATGTTGATTCTCGCTTTGCCTTTGGCGAAATGCTCAACCGTCTCATTGAACTGCACAAAAATCTCATCTGCCCAGCGGGCAATCATCTTATTTGCCCGGCCAGGCAAAATATCGACATTCAAAAGCGCAACCGGTCTATTCAATTTGTGTGCAGCTAAGCATACAGGCGCCGCAACATACCCACCGATACCAATAACCATCGCATTTTCATTAGAGGCGATTGTTTTTTTTGCGACTTTGTAGCTTCTAAAAAATGAAGTGCAGAAGCCAACCAATCCGCGGGGCCGAAAAGAAAGACCTTTGGCCGGCAATTTAATACATTCGAAGCTGGTTTGTTTAAGGATTCTTGAGTCAATGTCACGGGTGCTGCAGAAAAAGCGGAGCTTTGCTGTCGGCTCAAGTCTAATTATTTGCTCAGCCACAGCAAGGCCGGGGTATATATGCCCACCCGTCCCACCGCCTGCAAAGAAAAAACACTTACTTGTAGTGAGCTTGTCGAACCTATCGCCCATAATTCAGACCCCTTGCTTATCTGCAAGGAAAGTCTGCCTGAAGCCGACCATAAATGCAAGCGTTTTCCTTTGGACCTCTTATTGGGTAGTCTCTGAAGGTATTTGTTTGGCAATATTTAATAGCACACCGACTGCGGCGGATGACAGCAGCATACTCGTTCCGCCGGCGCTGACAAATGGAAGCGGTATCCCCTTCGTCGGCAGCACAACTGTCACCACGGCGATATTAAGCGCTGCCTGAATCGCAATCGTTAAAACAATCCCGCCGGCCAGAATCTGGCCAAAGCGGTCTTTGCAGCGCACCACCACCAGAAGCCCCAGCCAGACAAAGATAATAAATAATAAAATGACTGCCGCGGTCCCGACAAAGCCGAGCTCTTCGCCGATAATTGAAAAAATAAAATCGGTAGTATCTTCCGGCAGATGGCCGTATTTGCAAATCCCCTGGCCGAGACCTTTACCCCACAGTCCGCCGGAGCCGATGGCAATAAGCGATTGGTTCGCCTGATAAGCGACAGAATCAGCCCATTTTTCAGGGTTCCAAAAGGCCAAAATCCGCTGCAATCGGCTGGGAAAACGAAGTAATGCCACTAAAAAAGCAACGGCACCGAAAGGCAGAAGGGTTAAAATGTGCCACCATCTGGCGCCGGCGATTATTAACATCAAAAAGCCCAAAATCGCTATAAATGCAGCTGTGCCAAAATCCTCGATGATTATAAGTGCGACCACCACGGCAACTACAAAACAGATTGGGACAAACCGTTTCCAATATAACTTTATGTCGAAATTGAGCTTATCGCAAATTGCAGCCAGGAAGAAAACAACTGCCCACTTCGCCAGCTCAGAGGGCTGAAAACTTACCGTAATCGGGCCGAGTGGAATTCTGAGCCAGCGGCGTGCGCGGTTTATCTCGGTGCCGAACTGCGGAAATAAAACCAATATAAGTAACGCTATACTAAAGACTAACAAATAGGTAGTCGGAGACTTCAACCAACTTTCCAGACTAAACCTGCGATAATTAAAACAAGAAACCATGTATAAAACCGCACAGGCAAGAGGTAAAAACAGGATTTGCCGAACGGCGGGGAAGGAATAAAATTTCTGTAAGTCTATATTATGACTGACGTTAGCACTGGCTGAGAAGACAAAGACCGTACCGACCGCCATCAAAAGAATAACGACCACCGCAATGCGATTGGCCAACAAATTGTCATTTATTTCAGTGCCATAAGGCATGGCCAAGTCCATAACCACCAAAAATCACCATTTTTTTGCCACAAAGAACACAGAGATTTATCCGCCGAAGCTTTAGCAAAGGCGGAAATGAATTATAAACAGTGTAAATCCGTGTTAATCCGTGTCTTTTTTATACTGTTAGCTCTAAATATATTTTTCGTCTTTTGTAAGTCAAAATCAGCACAAATTATTATTGTTAAAAGCGTACACATTGATACACGCTATATCAATTGACTATTTATGACTGACCGTTTACCATTAGCTTGCGGTTTTCACCGCAGTTGAGTATTTCTGGATTCAATTAAAGGTAGTGCATTATGGTTTATATTTTAGCTGGGTCGGTACCATATACGGCCATTACTATAATCTTTATAGTTTTAGCTACAGCGGTCGGTGCCTTTATCAGAAGAAGAAGCAGAGATAAATGTTTGAAGGATTTTTCACAAAACATGGTAACTCTGCAGGAAACGTCAGGCAAAGTTGTCTGGGGCATATTGAGGGTGGAAAACACCGGGCTGGAGTTTGTTTACTCAGCCAAGCATAAAGATGAGCAAGGCCACGATGAGACGAGTTATATCCTGTATAAAAATGAGTTTCCTAATATAGCTGCGCTGATTTGTTTCCACGATGAATTGGGCGAACAAAATAAAAAGAAAAGACAGATAGAACTAAAGAAGGCATACCATCCGACATTGCTGCGAAGAATGAAAAGAAAGACACTGAATGTGTTCAGAACGCTTAGAGATTCGGTGATGGAGGTGGTGAATCTTTTAATCAGTCAGGC
>CAZOQJ010000141.1:0-5977 GCA_964581905.1 uncultured Pirellulales bacterium | reverse complement strand
CCGAATAATATGCAAATTCAAGCATCGCCAGTCTATCACCAACAGCTATTGCCAGCGCTCCGCCTGAGCCACCTTCGCCAATACAGATGCAAATTATCGGGACCCGCAAACGCGACATCTCCGCAAGATTAACGGCTATCGCCTGTGCCTGGCCTCGCTCTTCAGCACCAATGCCCGGATAAGCACCCGGTGTATCAATGAGGGTAACAATGGGAATCCCAAACTTCTCAGCGAATTTCATCTTTAGCAGTGCCTTGCGATAACCTTCAGGATTGGCGCATCCGAAATTGCAGGCAATTTTCTCCTTTGTGCTTCTTCCCTTGTTTTGACCAATAATCAATACTTTCTCCCTGCCGATATGCCCAAATCCGGCTACGATTGCGCGGTCGTCGCCGAAACATCTGTCGCCGTGCAATTCGCGAAAATCCTTTACCATCAGGTTAAGATAATCATTAAGCAAGGGACGCTTGGGATGACGCGCTACCTGAACGGTCTGCCAGGCGGTAAGGTTTGAATAGATTCGTTTCAGCTCAGCGACCTGCTCACGCTGAAGCCGACGAATCTCAGCAGAATAGTCGATACCCTTGGCCGAGCTGAGTTTTCTTAACTCGTTCATCTGGCGGTCAAGGTCGGAGACTTTCTCCTCAAAGTCAAGGTGGTCTGCGGCACTGATATTATTATTAGACTGCATATCCATTATTAGACAAATCCCCGCGTAAAAAGCGGGGCTGAATATCTGTTCACTAAACGCTATATTGTGCTCTATTCTCTCAACTAAAGATAAAATGATAACATTATTAATACTATAAGTCAAAGAAAAAAAATGGATTCGTTTGGGTTTGTTTGGCTTTGTATTGGGTTTGTTTGGCTTTGTTTGGGTTTGAATTGGGTTTGAATTGGCTTTGTTTTGGGTTTGTTTCCGCCTTCGCCAAGGCTTCGGCGGACAAGCGTAGCTCATTGTATTAAAAGGACTTGTGTTCATTTTTCCGCTTTGGAAATTGGCTTTGGGAAAATTAGGCCAAAAATCGATGTTCATTTTCATAATCCTCTGTTTTACAATAGCTTACAATCGCCCGATTTTTGAGAAAATTGGGTTTGTTTTGCATAAAAAGTTTATAGCCACAGAGTTCACAGAGAGCACAGAGATAGTTAGCCACAAAGGCACAAAGAAGCATAGTGGGTAGTGAATCGTGGTTTGTGATTAGTTTTCATTGGCTAATTCTTAATATTCCATGTTCATAGTTTCCGCCTTCGCCGAGGCTTCGGCGGACAAGCGTTGTTCATAGTTCATCGATTGTTTCATGGTTAGCAGGTCTCCGCAATGTTCTCGTAGTGCGTTGTGCGTATCGCGTTGTGCGTATTGGTTTATTATTCATGTTCTCTCTCCTGGGATGTCTTTCCCCAAGCTGCCCGCCTTCAGCGAGGCCTTCATGTCCGCCATTGGTGGCGAGACCTACGGAATTATAACAGAAAGGGGCTGGTTTTCAAGCTAAAAATGCGGTTTTTTTGATTTTTTTTGCCACGACGGCACCAAGACACGAAGAAATTAGACACGGATTAACACAGATTGACACTGATTATTAGCCACAGAGTTCACCGAGGACACAGAGAAATTCAGTCAGCTTGGTGTTCTTGGCAAATTCTACTCCCAAAGCCAGCTTTGTCGTAAAATGTTGCCTTCGTCCACATGGGCTTGTCGCCCCTTCTTTATAAGCTGACTGAGTTTTGAGTTCTATCCGCCTTCGTCCCTAAGGGACTATGGCGAGACAAGAGTTTTGAGTTTTGAGTTGTGGTATCGCTGCGCGATGGATTTTAACCGCGAGTTGCGCAGGGCTGCCGGAGGCCGCGATGAGGGACATACAAGTAAGTATGCCGGAGGCATACGAATAAACAATCCGAACCGCAGGCAGCACAAGCAAAGTTTCGGCTTGCATTTGGAGATAAAATGGGGTAAAATTAGATGAGCAGCTTTGAGGGGAAACACCGTCGCAAATGTGACGCTCTCACTTTCAGTAAATGGCGACACTTCAGTTGAGATAATAGAGATACCAGTCGGCACAACCGTGTGGATCGATGTTTGCTCTGATACGTCTGATAGCTACTGGGCATTTCTCGAGCTGGTGGATCCATTTGTTATAGGATAGAGTGGAGCCGGGGCATTTTAGACCGGAGGGTCGATAATTTAGATATAAGACACGCCCGGCCGGCTGGATGGATGGCGCCGTAAAGCTAAAACCTCATCGCCGCTTCTTAGTTCGCACTCATTTGTGATTGTACTGTCCGGTTGAGCCCATTTCTTTACCTTGCGAAAGCGAGTCTTAATAGGGCGTTTTGAGCATCACGAGCTTCCATGCTTTGAGTGCTGGGGTTCAGACTGGCCACGTCAGTGCCACGGTGATGCTGACAACCAGATCGACGATTGTGATCCTTGTTTCCCCTTCATATGCTGGTATGTTGACCCTGACCATCATTCAGATTCCCGAGCCGGCGTCATTGATAATTCTTGGCTTTGGTATGTTGGCTTTACATAAGAGGCGAAGAAATCTATAGAGAGCGTTAGCCCGGATTTTTCAAAGCCACAGAGGTCGCAGAGAGCACGGAGAAAATTGGAAATCAGGGTATCCGGTTACCAAGAAGTGGTAATCAGGAGGGCAGGATGTCAGGATAATGGATGCTGAGTTTTGAGTTAGGCGAAGGGAATTCTATCAAGATTCCATGTCCGTAATATTACGGGTTTTTGGCTAAAAAGACGTGGATTTGCGGCATTTCTATTGATTTTTTGATAAAGAGAGTATATGATTAATCCTTGCTTTCGGAGGGAACGCAATTCATTTTAATTCCGTAAAAACTTGCAAATACAAAAGTTATCTGTTTTTGTGCAATTTTAGCAATATTTTCATTGACTTTTGTGCCTCAATCAGATATGATATTTTTGAAGGAGCGATGATGGAAAGTTCGGCGGAGCCACATTTCAAGCTTTCCCATGAAAAAACGTTTTTTGTTGCGAAAGAACGTGCTGAGGTAAGGAGACCGATGATGAAAAAGCCATGGATTTTAATGTTGGCTCTGGGGGTAACCACCGTCGCAAATGTGACGCTCTCACTTCCAGTAAATGGCGACACTTCAGTTGAGACAATAGAGATACCAATCGGCACAACCGTGTGGATTGATGTTTGCTCTGATACGTCTGATAGCTACTGGGCATTTCTCGAGCTGGTAGATCCATTTGTTTATGCTGCGTGGGTAGGTGATATGATTATACACCCTGCTGCCGGTAAAAGCGCTATGGTGGTAAAGGACCCTTATGGTGATGGCACGTGGTTGCTTATTGCTGCTGCTTTCCCGGGTGATGACCCTCCAATTTCGCCCGGCCACCATTTCGAGATTGAGCTGGACTGCATGGATTATCCTGACGCCATTATCAACCTACGTGGTTCTGACTGGGATACTATCGTGGATACCCTGACCATCATTCAGAGCGAACGGGACAAAGGAAATATCATAATGAGTGCTCTTCTTCAAAGTCTACCATATATAACAGCTATCTTTATCGCAGCGGTTTATATTGTAGTATATTTGTGTACTTGCAAAAGGCTTCCTGAGTTGAAGAATATTGTAGTGATTTTAGCTTGTACTGCGGCTATATATTTCAGCATTTCGCTGATGATTTCCGTAATGGTTGTTGCTGATGAGAAGTTAGGAATATTAAAGGATCAAAAGCTGCTGATCATTGTTGGATGCTTCGCTTTGTTTTGGGTGGCCCTAATTGCAGTTGTTCAATCTTTCAGTGCGATTAAGCAAGATAAATCGAGAGAGCAAACACAGGTGCCAAGTGAGGAGCAGGGATAGGCAGGTTTAGAATTTAGAATTGAGAATTTAGAAATGGTTCGACAGGTCAAACCCCCTACGATGCAGGGGGCTAACAGGAACCCTCAACGATTTGCGTAGTGCCCGCAGGGTAAGTTGATTTTGTTTGTTGAATTTTGGAATGCTTGGTTGCGTAGCCAAGCGTTTAATATGGGAAATGTCAGTTAATATATAATCGTCCTTAAATTGTGTTGGAATTTTTCTGAGTTGGCTGTATGGCCTGATGCTGCCCCGTTGGAAACTCTAAAGTTTTCTAACGGCATTTACGGCGCCGTCCATTTGCCGTCCTGGTCTAATTGATACTGCGGAGGGGACAAATTAGTCTTCGTAGCAGTAATAGTGAATTCAGGAGGAAGAACACTCGTTACGGTAAAAGAAAAGTCATTGCCATCAAAGTAGCAACCGTTCAAATCGCTCTTTACAAATCCCAGACTATTCGGCTCTCCAGCCCACAAATTACTCGGCTTTGCACCCGAACCAATATCCGCGGCGCAACATGCTCTTATTGCGGTTGCTATAGTACCCATCGTTGCTTTACCTTCCGACCATTTAGCAGCAGAGATTCGGCCGTGAAGCCTCGCAATTACCACTGTAGCCAGGATACTAACGATGAGAATAACGACTATCAATTCAATAAGTGTAAAACCTCTTCCGCTTCGCATATTTTCACAATTAGAATATTTATTAGCTCTACTGTCAACATGATAACTTCCTTGCTCCCATGATGGAAAGCCCGGATGTAATTTTCGGGAGGGACAATCCGGTAGATTTAGGTCCGGAATAGCAGTGTCAAAATCATCTGTGTTCGGAAGTGCTAAGGAATTCTCAGGATATTCGGAATGTTTTATTTCGGAAGGGTAAAGTGTTGATTTTGATAGCAGCCGTTCTGGTTGTTTTCTGTCAATCAGGTTGTCTTCAACTATCAAATTTTTTAACGGTTTTATACTATTGTAACTCATTTATTCATGTACTATTCATAAGCGTTTATCCCCCAATTTCAAAACAACAACGAAAAACTTTTGAACTGATAATTAGCTGTTAATGTTACTCCTCACAGATAAATAGCTGTAGGAATATATCGGTTAGAATAATGTCGTACTTTTCAGATAAAACAAGTTTTAGACGGGTTATGCAGATAATCTGAAGATATGCGATGCTGCTATGGGGCTTATCGGTCTTAGTCTCAACGTATCACGGGCTTCTGGCATTAAATGACCCTTGCAGCAAGAAAAACCCCCCTTAATAACCCTCCTACGCTAAAGCTACGGAGGGCAAGATTAAGGGGCTAAATATAAAACCCCCAACGGTGCGAACCGAAGAACCCCCGTCGCAAGCAACGAGGCTAAACAAATGGATTCCTGCATTCGCAGGAATTACAGAATCAATTGATTAGTGATTAATGATTATTGGGTTGGATGGACTAAAAAGCGAACAGGCGACGGTTGGAATCAGTATAACTGGATAACATGGGATTAGTTAATTAGAGAATTAGTGAATTAGTGAATTAGTGAATTTAGAATTGAGAATCCTTCGACTACTTCGACAAGCTCAGTATAAATCCGCTCAGGACAGGTGTAGAATTTAGAATTTTGAGATTCTTCCCATTCGACAAGCTCCCGTCTCGCCTTCGGCTCGCCGAGGCGGACACCACAGGTTTAAGATTTGCATTTTGCAAAAGTGGAGGTAAAATAGAGAAAAGAGAATTAGAGAATTAGAGAATTAGAGAATTAGTTAATTAGTTAATTAGTGAATTCAGAATGTAGAATTTAGAATTCTTGAGATTGCCGTGCCCCGCTGCTTCGGTTTGCGAAGCAAAACGACGGGGCTCGCAATGACGACAGGGAAGATTAACGAAAGCAATGAGTGAAATAAAGAAATTAGAGGAAACGATATACCGTAAGGCATCGGTTACGGGAGATTCGGGCAAAAAATAAAAGGAAACAAACCATTAACGTTAATACCAACATATCGCAGATACCTTTTAAGCATGATGGCTCTCGACCCCCGGTTTTTTGGGCATCGGGAGATGGTCCGTATGAGAATACACGAAAAGCCCTTGCAAATATTGATTTATCACCGGCAAAAAATAAGCGTGTTTTACTAAAGCCTA
>CAZOQJ010000140.1:0-5992 GCA_964581905.1 uncultured Pirellulales bacterium | reverse complement strand
TCGATAATCTTGATGTCGCGAACGACAAACTCGTTGTCCATCGTGATGGAGCAAAAAGCTTTTAATCTGTCATCCTTGTTTTCCACTAATTTGACTCTAACCTCGCTGATTTCCATTTTTTTCCTCACTAACTTAGTATCTTGTATCTGGTACTGCGTATATCATTTCATTCGTCTTTTGAACGGAAAAATTTTATTATTCCTTGGATTTTCGCCTTTTTTGCCTCCCAGTTCCGGCTTTTTACCAGTCATTGCTCCTGACAATTAAGGTTCCGCAGCCAGTTTCCTTTTCAAGCTTAAGTTTGTTTTGCTTGGCTTTGCTTTCGTCAGTATCCATAATATAAAACATAGCTGAACCGCTACCGCTTAGACAGCAAGGAGCAAAACCTGATGATTCAATCTTGTCTTTCAACTCAGCTAATTCATTATGTAAACTAAAACAGCTATTTTGCAGCATATTTGCGCACAATTTCAACACTAAATCAATCCTGTTTTTTTGCAAGTAGCTGGTTATTCGGACGTTAAGGTTATTATAGAGGCCTGAGTCATGCTCGTATTTTTCATAAACCATTTTCGTAGAAACACTTATATTAGGCAGCACCAACAGGGCCAGGAAGTTAAAATTTTTACATATTTTCTCAATTTTTTCTCCTTTTCCGCTACAATGTGCCAGCGGCCCACCCAAAAAGAAGGTGACATCACTTCCGAGCTGTACAGCGAGTTCGGCGAGCCGGCTATCGGGAAGCTGTAAATTTAAGTATTTGTTTAGCCCGATAAGAGTTGCCGCCGCATCACTGCTGGCTGAGCCAAGACCTGAGCCGGCTGGGATATTTTTAGTCAGGGTGATTTTGATGTCGGCCTTTCCGGCCTTCGCAGCCGCTTCGGCGGAGTAGGCTCGGCCGGTATTTTCTAACAACAATTGGGCAGCTTTATAGACGAGGTTATCTTCTCCTTCTGGTGCCCATTCAGGGCCTTTGCAAATAAGCTCGATGCCGGTTCTTTCACCCTTCTCGATAAAAATTTCATCGTAGAAATTTATCTTGGCCATTATGGTGTCAATTTCATGAAAACCATCGGGCCGTTTGCCGGCTATTAAGAGAGATAAATTTATTTTGGCAGGAGCCCGGACTAATAAGCCGTCATTGATAACTTCAAATTGTTCTTTGCAAACCATAGTATCGTATTGCGTCATGCGTATCGCGTATTGCGTGCTACTGTTCGTAAGATACGAAATTTGCTCGTTGACCCTGTTAGAAATACCATAACGAGCTAATAATGTAATACAAATAAGATTTCTAACAGGGTTGACATTATAACAGGTTATTCTTATTCTGGACACGGAATTTAGCAACAGGAAATCAAAGATTAAAATACAAAAAGTAAAATGACAAAGCAAAATTCAAAAAGCGAAGAAGACAAACGGCGGTTCAGTCAAGAGCAATACGATATGCTCAAACGCTGCTCGGAAAAAAAAGATATGACGGAGTGGAATGAGTGGCGCAAAAAGAATTATGATAAAGATATCCTTTTGGAGGGCGCAGACCTGTCCCAATGTTATCTCAAAGGTGGATTGCTTAACAGACGTATCTTAATAAATAATGTAACCCCTTGTGGAGAGGCCCATTTAGCACGAGCAAAGTTCATCGACGCTTATTTGGAGAACACAGATCTCGCCCGATCCCATCTGGAGGAAGCAGATTTTCATAGAGCCAATTTAAAAAACGCAGTGCTGACCAGCAGCTCCTTGCAGTCGGCGATTTTCTTTAATGCCCGTCTTACAGGCGCAAACTTCAGAGCGTCTGTTCTCGATGGCGGGACGTCCTTTTGGGAGTCTGAAGTTGACCAATATACTGATTTCCGCGGTGTTGGTATGCACAGCGCACGGATAGACGCGGGCACAAAGCAGCTTCTGGAATATAATATCCGGCGGATGAACTGGGAGGGGTGGTATAAAAAACAACACCGAGTACTGGCATGGCTGGTTCGCAAATTCTGGGAGATAAGCGATTATGGGATATCCACCAAACAAATCATAAAGACTTTCTTTCAGTGGGCACTAATTTTTGCGGCCATCTATCTTGCCTGGGGCTTGATTGATTATCACCTTGTCGGTCTTAAGGATGACCCAGGAATAGTAAGTAACCTATTTGTTCTCGAAGGTGAACAAGAAACCATATCACCCTGGCTTGTGCCGTTTCGTTCGATTTACTTTTCTATAGTTACAATGACAACACTCGGATTCGGTGATATGTACGCTAATGCACACAGTTTCATGAGAGGTTTATTTGGTCACGCACTATTGTCATTGCAGGTGATTTTAGGTTATATTCTTTTAGGTGCATTGGTAACGCGGTTTGCGGTGTTGTTCACGGCTGGCGGGCCGGCAGGAAAATTCGCAGATAAAAAAAGCACACATCCGACCGAACAAGACGACCGTGGACAAGAATGAAAGGAAAAGATGTCAAACGAACCTAACACGCACGACGCAACACGCACAACGCATAACAACAAAGTTACGTGGTGGCATTGGCACAGGCGGTTATATGACTGGGTTGTTCACTGGGCTGATACGCGTTTCGGGATGCTGGCACTTATTCTTCTCGCAATCACTGAGCCGATTTGTGTTCCCATTCCAGCCGATGTACTGGTTATCGGCATGTGCCTGGGTAAACCGAAACGCTCGATAAGATACGGCCTGACCTGCGCATTCTTTTCCGTTCTTGGCGGAACAATCGCCTTTTCCCTTGGTCTGGCGATTGGCGGCGAGAACGTCGTAGCACTTTTCGAAAAAGTCCATCTCGGCACAAAGGCACAGCTGGCGCTCGAGCTTTACCAGAAGTACGATTTTTGGGCGATTGCTATCTCGGCATTGACGCCTGTGCCTTATATGCTCTTTAGCTGGCTGGGCGGCATGGCTGATGTCTCAATAAAAAAATTCGTAATCATTAGCGTAGTGTTCCGCACGATGCGATTCGGCGGTGAGGCGATGCTTTTCTACTTCCTTGGCGAAAAGGCCCGTCGATTGATAGAAAAGTATTTCAACATCGCCACTATTGTTGTTATCATACTTCTTGCACTGCTTGCATTTATAATGAAAAAACTAAGCCATCTATTTACAGGCTGAAAAGTGAACGATGCACAAAAACAAACACTCCTGAAGACCGCCCTGGATACGGTTGAGGCGGTTATCAAAAACGAGCCAGCCTCCAAGCCCGAATCAGACGACCCCGAGCTAAATGCGCATTGTGGCTGTTTTGTAACATTGAAAAACCATGGCCGATTGCGCGGATGTATTGGGCAATTCACCTCTGAAAGTCCATTGATTGAGCTAATAGCTGATATGGCCAAGGCCTCAACTACCGGTGACCCGCGATTCTTCGCCGACCCAATAACCGCCGACGAATTAGAGCAGTTGGATGTCGAGATATCAGTTCTTTCGCCGTTGAAACTAACAGATGACCCTTTAAGCCTGCGTCTTGGGATTGACGGCATTTATATAAAAAAGGGTCATGCTTCAGGCTGTTTTCTGCCTCAGGTTGCCACCGAGACCGGCTGGAGCAAAGAGGAATTTCTTTCATACTGCTGTGCTCACAAAGCTGGTCTGCCCGCTGATGCCTGGAAAGACCAGATCGCAGAAGTTTACCTGTTTACCGCTGATGTATTTGGCACAACGATTAAAGAAATTAAAAAAGAATAATTACAGAGAGCTTTAAAAACGCTGAAAAAACTAAAAAGACAAACCGTGCTAAGTCCTATGGACTCCTCATGGAGAAATTCAGCGATAATTTGGATAATAGCGATTGTTTGCCTGTTGGGCTGTCACAAGACCGACAAAATCAAAACTTCCGGCTCGTTTAGCCGGAGTCCCGACAATTTGAGCCAGCAGCTTGATACACCCGCCGGCATGGTCGAGTATCTGAAGAAGCAAAACCTGCCAGACCTGAAATCGGCTGAAGTGTGGGACAATAAGTACGGGCCGGGACTAAAACTTACCACAACTCATTATGAGATTTTCACAACGCTATTAGAGCCACTGATGCTTCGGTCGGTGCCCACATTTGTGGAAGCTGCATATCGCAGCTACAACAGCCAATTAGCTGAACCAATTGAAACGACAACCAAATTTACCATATACCTTTTTGCCAGCCGCCGGCAGTGGGAGGATTTCACAAAGCCCTTTGCCGGCGAGCATGCAGAAATATTCTGTAAAATTCAATCGGGCGCATACTATCTAAATGGCGCCTGCGTAACATACAATATCGGCATAGAGCGAACTTTTACGGCCCTTGGACACGAGGGATGGCATCAGTTTAACAGCAGACTATTTAAGTTTCGGCTGCCAAGCTGGCTTGACGAAGGAGTAGCAACGCTCTTTGAGGCACACATAAGCGAACAAGAAACATTCTATTTTAAGCCGAATGAGAATGCATACCGATTAGAGGCGCTGAAAAAAACGCTGTCAAAAAGGAAGATGATACCGCTGAGCCAATTAATAACAATAAATCCGAGCGAAGTTCTTGCTATGAATGAGTGTGAGGCGGTGGCGGCTTTCTATAGCCAATCATACGCACTTGTGCGATTTTTGAGAGAAGCCGATTACGGTAAACGTCTGGGCCATTACCGTCAGTTGCTTCTGGACGGCCTAAGAGGAAAATGGCCGCTCGATAAAACGAGCAAAAGGGTCGCAATAGACAGAAACATCCCACGAACTGTTGGCTGGAACCGAGCTGTCGGACAGCTGTTGTTTGAGCGATATATCGGCGAGAATATCGACCAGATAGAAAAAGAGTATCTGATTTTTTGCTGGAGTATCGTACACAACTCCCCAGCCAAAACCCAGGACTAAATACTCAAGTCTTATGCCTAAAGAATTTCAACCCGGCTGCGGCGCGCTCCGCCGTGACGAGTATCCAATCATTCTCGCTTCGGCTTCGCCGAGACGAAAACAGTTATTGGCACAGGCCGGTTACAAATTCACATCAGTCAGCCCCAATATTGATGAATCAGTTTTTTTACCTGATAAAACCTGCTGCGACAGTGCCAGCCGTGCCAGAGACGGCACGTCTCGGCAGGCGTCAGCACGGCGAGTCAGCCCTTGTGAATATGCCAAGCGCCTGGCGTTGGCCAAGGCAAAAAGCGTTGCGCATCGGGCTACGGCTGGCTCCGCCCAGACGAGAAAGCACCCGGCCAGCCGTGCCAGAGACGGCACGTCTCGGCAGGATTGCCTGGTAATCGGCGCCGACACCATCGTAGATTTCTGCGGGCAAATCATTGGAAAGCCCAGCGATGCCGAAGAGGCAGAGCAGATTATAAGAAAGCTCTTCAGCAGGCCCCATAAGGTCATAACCGCTGTTGCAATTGTCAGAATAAGTGATGGCACCGAGCTCGTTGAAAGTGACAGTACAACTATCTACCCGAAGAAAATAACTGACGAGCAAATTGCCGAACATATCAAAGGCGGCTCATGGCGGGACAAGGCAGGTGCCTATGCGATACAAGAAGATGATGAATTCATCGAAAGAATCGAAGGCAGCTTGACAAACGTGATGGGCCTGCCGATGGAACTGCTGAATCGATTGCTTAAAAGATTTATGGATTGAGATTGCAGGCTCCATTTGAAATTGGGTTTGTTTTGCATACTTTGGTCAATTTGATTGACCAAAGAGTTAATGCGTAAATGAGTAAATGGGTAAATGAGTTAGTGGATAAATGGTTCATAGTTCGTAGTTCTTTGTATAATAGTAGCTTATGTGCATTTTGCCTTTTTGGGGATTGGGTTTGTTTGGGTTTGAATTGGGTTTGTTTCCGCCTTCGCCGAGGCTTCGGCGGACAGGCGTAGTTCATTGTTAAACAATAGCTTATGTTCATTTTAGGCATCCAGAAAATTGGCTTTGGGATTTTTAGGCCAAAAATGGGGGTTCATTTCCATATCCCTTTATTTTACCATAACTTATAATAGCTCGATTTTTAAGAAAATTGGGTTTGTTTTGCAT
>CAZOQJ010000139.1:0-6002 GCA_964581905.1 uncultured Pirellulales bacterium | reverse complement strand
TTCTAATGCCTAGAAATGGAATATTACTTATTCCATTTTCAGAAATTAAAAAAGCCATAAACGATACAGATGCTTTTAAAAGAAATACCATAGATATTTTCATTGCATTTGAAGAAGAGGGCATAAAACTTCGCTATAAAAGTAGTGAAGTTGATGTTACCTCTTTTCAAATTATAAAGTAAAAATTATTAAAGGTAATATAACGAATGCCTTTAAAATTTGTTACGGACAGACCTTTTAAATGATTATTTTTTTCGTGTCAATCCGTGCAAATCAGTGGTTAAATAGAAAAAACCCGCCGTGAAACGGCAGGCTAAATATTTTTGGAATTTTTTTCAATCACTTTCTTCTTTTGGTTTTTCTTGAAATCAGCAAGTTTTTTAGCAAGACTCTCATCGGACAGAGCTAAGATTTGCACAGCGATGATAGCTGCGTTTTTCGCACCGGCTTTTCCGATTGCCATTGTTGCCACCGGCACGCCGGGCGGCATCTGTATTGTGCTCAATAGGGCATCGACTCCCTCCAAGCCGGAGCTTGAGACTAACGGCACGCCTATAACCGGCAGAGTTGTTCTTGATGCTAAGGCACCTGCCAAATGGGCGGCCATACCCGCTGCTGCAATAATGACTTTGAACCCGTTTTTGGCCGCATTTTCAGCAAATTCAGCGGCGAGCCGGGGCGTTCTGTGTGCTGAAATTGTCCGCACCACCGGCTCTATACCAAAGAAACGAAGCTGCTCAATGCAGCTTTGCATTACGTCCATATCGCTATCCGAGCCCATTACCACCGCTATATTAGCTTTCTTTCCGGATACCATTTGTTTTTCTCACCTTTCAGGGTACAATATTTAAGGATTTTAATCTGATATAATAATAACGGTCAATCGTTTGAAATGCAAGTGAGAGGTGATAGATATGCAAACAAGAAAACCGATTGTTGCAGGCCAGTTTTATCCTGAACAGTACGATTTGTGTGTGGCCGAAATCAACGAGTGCCTCAACGAGGCAGGTGAGCCAAGTGAATCTTTGCCTGGGGCGATAGTAGCGGGTATTGTCCCGCATGCCGGATGGACATTTAGCGGACACTTGGCGGCTATGGTCTTCTCGGCTGTAAAACAGCAGCATGAAAAGGTCAATACCTTTGTAATATTCGGGGCCACCCATAGCTACTTTGGCCGATTGCCGGCAGTTTATGATACTGGTAGCTGGCTCACACCTCTTGGCGAAGTTGCCATTGACCAGGAGTTGGCCGATGCTGTATTGAAAAGCGGCGCAGCCGACAGCGACCCTGATGCCCACAGCCACGAGCATAGTATCGAAGTGCAGGTTCCGTTTATGCAGCACCTATTTCCTGGCGCAAAGCTTTTGCCTATTCTAACTCCTTCGAGGACCGAATCGATAGAGCTGGGTATAACCGTTGGTGACATTATCAAGGCAGCCTGTGACTCAGCTAACAAACACAAGAAAATTGTTTGTATCGGCTCGACTGATTTGACCCATTATGGGCCGCGTTATGGCTTTACGCCGATGGGAACGGGTAAGCAGGCATTGCAGTGGGCCCATGGTGTCAATGATAAGAAGTTTATTGATTTGGCCTTGAAGCTCCAGCCGCAGGATTTGCTCACCGGTGCCGTCGAGAATTGTAATGCTTGTGGCCCCGGTGCGGCGGCGGCAGCGGTCGCAGCCGCAAAAAAACTCGGCTCTGAGCAAGGCCTGCTGCTTGCGCACACCAATAGTAACGAGGTAATGCTTCGCAAGATGGGCACAACAGGCGCCGACAGCGTCGGCTACGCAGCAATAATATTCTGATTGAAGCGGCTTTTTAGCGGGGCTTGGCATACCACTGTCGCACTATTTGCTCTGCTGGTTTGCCATATATACAAAAGCCGGTATCGCTTTTCGCTTGTTCCAGACTGTACAGATGGTCCGGCCAGTCCCACCAGGTAAAACCAATAAACCACGGCTCGTCCCAGAAAGTTTCTATCGTCGCCTGGTAGTATCTGCTCTGTTCGTCAGCGTCGTAGAATAGGTTAGGGTCAGGATGGGTCCAGGGAGCAGAGCTGCAGCCCCTTGCGCTGCACACTCCAATTTCGATGAAAAGGATTGGACGGTCGAGTTTCTTGCTTATTCTTCGGAGCCTTTCCCTTATTGGTTTCCAGCTGAGCTTTAGGGCTTCTAAGGAGTTTTCCGAAGGCGGAACTTTGTTCGGGTCTTTTACTGCCTTAGGTATCTTGCCCGTGCCTATAGGATAGTATCCGCTTACGCTTATGATATCTACGGCGTCCCACCATTTCAGTCTGTTTTCTTCTCCGTGATTTGTGTCGTAGGTGATGGCGCCGTGATAAGTTTTTCGTATTTCAGCAATCAAGCTGCGCCATTTGTCTTCTTGCCGTTCCGTTGACCCCATTTCGCAGCCGAGACTAAATATTTCGCATTTCGTTTGCTTAGCAATCTGTGCATAATGCAGCAGGAATTGTTTGTAATAGTCCCACCATTTGTCCCACGCTTGTGTGTCGTCTTTGCCCGCTGCTGTTTTGAACCTAATCCATGCCCTCCAGGTGCCGTCACGTACCTCGACCATCGGCTTAAGAATAATCTTTAGGTTGTTTTGACGAGCGAGACTGATTGCCCTGCGAATCTCGTCATCGGTAACCATACGTGGGTTACTATCGGCCCAGAAAATCTGCGGCTTGTTTGGCTTTTCCATCTCAGCAGCGAAACAGATACAGACCCAATTCGCGCCGGTATCAGCCATCTTTTTCATTGACTCGACCGGAGCGTCTCCGAGATACTGTCCCCGTCGGCCGGGAAAGCCCCAGCTGTGGCCCTTTATAAATCCGGTCGGTGAGTGAGTGTGGGTGAACTTTGGGCGTTTTGCAAAGACCTCACCGGTGGCCACACAAAACAGCAGACTAATGAGAGCTGCTGTAAGGCAAGCGCCTCCGCCGAAGCGGCTTCGTCGCTCTCGCGAAGGCGGATGGTTTTTGGTAAGCATTGTTCTGGCCTTTCATTAAGGTTGTGCTTACCCTGTACCGTACAGTACAGGGCTTATGTTGTTTTTATTTTGCCACCAGCTTGGCCATTTTACTGCAAAAATACACCGTTTACCAACGGAAAAAACGGTTGCCGATGTTTGCTGCGATTTTGAGTTAAAAATGAATTTTCGCACACTTTTATGCGCGCACGCGCGCGAGTTTTCCGGCCATCTTGTATTTATCCTGCTACTAAGTTACCTTTTACGCGTGCACTCGCGCGAGTTTTCCGAGACCGTAAAAAGAGTTTTCCACCCTATAAAAAAAGGTAACGTTTTCTCCCCACCATCGCCGCACTAAAGCTGAGCAGTAAAAACGACCCGATTTACTTATTGTTTTGCTCGGTTTTTGGTCTTTTGTCTTTGAAGGTATAAATCAGACCTCCAGTAAGAACAATGATTATCGACCAGCGGCTGAGAAGTTTAACTCCATCAACTTCGCCCGCACCGATAATTTCTACTATTGGTTCATTGTCAGTGCGGTGTATTGGTGTGTTTGGATATGATTTTTGTGGTGGGTTAATGCTTACGAGCACAAAGATAATTATACCAATCCACAAAATTATAAGCTGGTTTTTGTTCATTGTTAGCGTCCTTCCCGTTTTTCTTCTCTTGGCTTTTCTAAAACAAAAATGATAACAATAAACAGTATTGCACAAATCGCATCTATAAGTTGCCAAAGCTCTTTTGATAGATGTATTGGCATCAGCGGATTAAATAAAACAGCTATGATACCAAACAGCCAGGTTGCCCATATCTTTTGCCATTGATAAGCAAGAACAGCTATCCAGATAGCAGCACCACAAGTTACTAATCTAAGCAGTTGATAGTAACCATAAGGCCACCGTCCTAAAGCTCCTAACAGCATCAAGGTTGCGACGATAGCCGGTATTAAATGTGGTCGTTTTTCTAATGGGCTTTTGCTCATTTTTGCACCTCTCAAAAAGTCCCCGAAGTTAATTTCGAGAAATAATATCCTTTTAGCGTTTTCTTCTTAACATCACCGCACCAAAGAGGTATAAGTTGTTTTTTGTTCGTATGCCAAAAAGGCGATTATGATTTTGTCTTAAGCGTATATATTAAGGCACTGGTAACAACAATAACCATCGACCAATAGCAAAAAAGTTCAGATGTTTTTCGGCCAAACCAAGCTAAATGATATTCTATTGGAGTATTTGCCATTTCATCAAGTGTTAAATGACGACGAGGTACAGGATGATATATATGTGGATTAAAACCAATCCAAAGAAAAATAATAACACCTATCCAAAGCACGATTTTTTGTTTTCTGTTCATTGTTAGCGTCCTTTTCCCACTATCACTGCACTAAAGCCGAGCAGTAAAAGCTGTTCAGTCTTTCTTCTTGTCTTTAAGGGTTATAAGAAGCCCACTTGTTACAACTGCAACCATAGCCCACTGGACGCATAGGCGAGGGACATCTATTCGGGAGCCGTTATTCGTTCTAATTGGACTAAATAGTGTAAGCTTATGAAGAAAATAAAGATGTCCTTGCTCATATACTACCCACGGCGGGAACAGTCCCATTAGCACAAATATCGCAATACCCACCCACAGGATTATTATCTGCTTGCGGTTCATTCAGGCTTGCCTTTCAAAAAGTCTTTTGGTAGTTCATAATTGCCAACGAATCGTAGCTCTAAACAGCGGCCTTCAGCTATAAATACGTTAGATGGCTCAAGAACGACTTTGTCTATTTCAGCATAATTTGCCAGTTTGAGCGTTGCTTTTTTAACTTCAGAGATTCGTGCGATTACAGCATATTTCTCAAATAAATCCGCTCGATTAAGCATTATCTCTTTAACTTGGTCGGGTGTACAATCAAGAACAAAATGAATATCGGCAGGAATGAGAAAGTCAAACAGGTTGCTAAAATACACCAAGTACTTATCTTCTTTTCTAACTATATCATTTACACCACAGAAAAATAATATTGGCTGACCGTCGCTTCTGATAAGAGCTTCTTCAATCTCTATTGTATATACGGAATCCCAAAAAAACTCTCCATTTTTGTTAAGGTTTTGTTTCCAATCTGTAACGGCATTGTGCTTAGCAACCATATCCGCAACAGACTTTTCACTTTGTAGATGCTTTTCGGTTTCAACCTTCTCTTTCTGTGCTTCGGAGTGCCTATCTGAAATCGAGCTTGAGATTAACCAATAAACCATTGCTAATAAGACTAAACCCAGAGCAATTCTACTGATTGTTTTTTTCATTTCCCGATACATTCAAAGGGTTCTTAATGTTTTCCGCTTGCTTGGTGTTTTAGCTCAGCTGGTAAGTATTATGCACGTTTGTGGCGGTAAATCAAGAGGAAAGAGGATGAATCCTTGCCATTTAGGACATTTTTCGCTAATATGCCAGCTACAGGTTATTATCGGGACGGCAGGCCGTACACCTGCCAAGCGGTTTGAGCGATGGTAAGGTTTTTCATTCACCTGCTAACCTGCTTATCTTCAGGGGACAGGAGTCCGAAACGGTAGAAAAACTGCCCGACTTTTCGCTGCCAAGCTTACGGGCACAGAAGGCAATCAAGACCGGAACGGATGAACAAAGTGTCTTTGACAGCAGCTTGGCCAGTAGCTTGCACAAACAGGGCGTTTTGGAACGGACTGGTCTGGACTGTTCTGCACAGATAATTTGCAGTAGTGATGAAAAAACCGCATTTTCAAAAGCCAACGGTCGGATTCCGGCCTTCGGCCTAGAACCGAAATTTGCAAAGCAAATTTCCATAGGGGCTTTGCCCCTCTGGCGTCCCCTTCGACTTCGCTCAGGGTCCTGTCACCCCAACAACCTGGAAAAATCCTTTTTCCAGACCTTTTGGCGGTTCGAATCCTAGTTGGTATAGGATTCGGTTTACCGGCTCCAATAATCAATTATCAATAATCGATAATCAATGAAAAAGCCAACGGTCGGATTCGAACCGACAACCCCTGGTTTACAAAACCAGAGCT
>CAZOQJ010000138.1:0-6009 GCA_964581905.1 uncultured Pirellulales bacterium | reverse complement strand
ATAAAAAGCCAATTCCTCAGCCGGCATGGTAAATGTAACCGTTTTTGTTTGACCCGATTGTAAGTTAATCCTTTCGAACCTTTTTAACTCTTTAACAGGCCTTCTTACAGTTGCAGCAACATCATGAACATATAATTGAACAACCTCATCGCCTTGGCGCCCGCCAACATTTTGTACATCTACACTAATATCAGCAGTCCCGGCAGTGGTTATTAAATTCGGCTCTATTTGGAGATTGCTATAGCTAAATGCCGTATAGCTTAACCCGTGGCCGAATGGATATAGCGGCCCTCCTTCAAAGTACATATAGCATCTGTTAGCATCAATAACATTATAGTCATCAAAGCCCGGCAATTGCCCGACTGATGCGTAGAATGTCACAGGCAGCTTGCCGCCCGGATTGTAATCACCAAACAAAACGTCGGCGATTGCAGTACCACCGGCCTGGCCGGGATACCACGCCTCAAGAATTGCCGGCACATGCGCCTGCGTCCAGTTAACAGCTACCGGCGACCCATTAACCAATACAACTATTGTATTCGGATTCGCACCGTAAACTGCCTGGATTAAATCTTCCTGAAGGCCGGGTAAATCTACATCAGAACGGTCACGCCCTTCACTTGCCACGGTCAGGTCGGTGCCTACAACCACGATTGCCACATCAGCATTTGAAGCTATATTGACCGCATCAGCAATACCGCCACTTAAATAATCCCATTGCAAACGCGCCTCCGCATGAAGAGTATTCTCATAGAAATCCATTATAATGTCATACTCCTGGCCTGATTGAAGCTCCCTAAAAACAGAATATGTAGTGGTCGCCTGGTCATGCCACTGGTTAATCAGCAGCTCATCCTCCAGATAAAAGCGAACACCATCATCCGTAGTCACCGCTAATTCATAGGTTTTGGTTTCGGGCGGCACTAACTTGCCTGTCCAGCGAACTGAAAATTCGTCAGCGTTAATAGCTGGGTCCGGCGAACCCTCGCCCCAATTGAAATCAACCTGGCTGTCGATTCGAACCAATGCAGGCGAGCCGGATAAATCCTTATTGTTGTAATACTCGCCCTTGAGGCCGTTCTCTCCCGGCGAACCTGCTGGAATCAGGTACTCAGACGGAATGGCTGTGACGCTCAATTCTCCTTGAATTTCACAGCCCTGGGCATAAGAAACCGTAATGCCATGGCCGGCTACTTTGTTTTGTATGCCTTCAAGCGGGTTCACCTGGATATTAGGCGTGCCGCTATAACCACCAAATACGCATCTGTCTGCATTAGGACCGATAACAGCAATGGAATTTACGTCATTTATGTCCAGCGGTAATATGCCGTTATTTTTCAATAAGACCATAGATTTAAGTGCCGTTGTTAATGCCAGGTCTCTGTGCTCCTGGCAGTCAAGTTGTGAAGAGGGTATCGAGGTGTATGGAACCAGCTCCGGCGGGTCAAACTCACCCAGCCGAAACCTCGCCGTAAACAATCGAGTAACCGCTACATCGATGTCGGCTTCTGAAAGCAAACTTTGCTGAACCGCCTGTGCCAAATTGTTTTGATAAACGCTGCCACAATTAAGGTCACAGCCGGACAGAACTCCCAACGCTGCTGCTTCCGCCGCAGTTGCAACATAATGATGATTGGCATAAATATCTTCTATGGCACCACAATCGGAGACTACATATCCGTCAAAGCCCCACTCATCCCGAAGCACCTCAGTCAAAAGCATATAATTACCACAGCACGGTACACCATTCAGCGCATTATATGCCCCCATAACCGATTGTGCCCCAGCTTCCATAACACAGGCCTTAAATGCAGGCATATAGTATTCTCTTAAATCCCTGCCGCCAACATTCGATGAGCTGCTATGGCGATTATATTCGGTATTATTAGCTATAAAATGCTTAGGAGTCGATACCGTCTTCAAATAAACAGAGTCGTCACCCTGCATACCTGTTACAAAGGCCACTCCTATCCGCGAGACAAGATATGGGTCTTCACCATAAGACTCTTCGTTTCTTCCCCATCTTGGGTCCCTGGCTATATTGATAGTCGGGCTCCAGTATGTCAGGCCTTTGCCGGTTGTGTTAGCCTTAACCCTCGCCTCATCGGAAATGGCAGTAGCTACCTGGTGTATTAGGTTCGGGTCCCAAGTACCGGCCAATGCTATTGCCTGCGGAAAAACTGTACAGCCCGATGACATAACACCATGCAGGGCTTCGCTCCACCACCCATATCCTGGTATTCCCAAACGAGTAATTGCCGGTGAACTACTTCCCAACTGCGATATTTTCTCTTCCAGTGTCATCAATGACACCAATTCTGCGGCTCTTTCAGCAAAATTTCCTGCTTCCAAAACGGTAATTGTCACATCATCACTCGCAGACAATTCACCGTCATCGGCTGTAATCCGAAGAACATAAGTACCTGTTCCATAAAAGGTTGCGATAGTATCCTCGGACGTTTCATCACTGAATATCACAGTGTTTGGCCCGCTGAGCGCCTCCCACGAAACAGCTACCGTCCCTGGCGGATTCGGCAGACCATCGTCAATAATAATGCCGTCCAGATAAACCTCCACATAATTGGCATCGCCCAGCATGCCAACTACCCGGTCGTTGCCGGCATAGACCTCCGGCGGCAGGTTAATGTATCCCAGCCAATCATCGACTAATAGCGATAAATCAAACCAGTTAACACAATCATCCTCATAGATGTCACCTGCTAATTGTGCTGCCTGCCTCAACCAATCTTCGGCTAATAACGAAAAATCATAAAAATCAACCTTGCAGTCCACATTGATATCGCCATCTAATGACGCTCCACCGCACGGCAAAATAAAGGATGCACCGCCGAGGTCTCTGAGCCGGGTGATTTCATCGGTATTTAGCGCGTGGTCAAAGACGGCCACATCGTCAATTAAACCATCCCAGCAACGTCCTGTTGATTCCGAGTTTTCACCGATATAGACATTGTAACTATTAGCAGGTATTCCATCAGTACAGACTTTATTTGCATCAAGCACACCATCGACATACAAGCTAATCATCCCGCCATCATACGTTCCACATACATGATGCCATTCACCGCCAGCCACCTCAATAGTTCCGCTGACCGCATTCTCCCAGGGAGCACCACAAATAGCGAAGTGAAACCTATATTCGCTTTGGTCGATGGAAAGTCTCCATGCGGTGTCACCTTTGGCTATAACAGTCTGCCAATCTTCATCCACGGTGTTGATATTTACCCAGGCAGCGATAGTAATCTCATCAGTGATGTCAAATGCCGAATCATTCCCACAATCCACATAATCGCCAACCCCATCTAAGGAAATCGCCTGACCAAATACACCGCTAACATAGGATGGGCCACCGCATTCGCTGCCGTGGTTAGTACCGAAGCTGTCAATCGCATTACCATCAAGCTCATACAATGCTATCGAAGCTGCATCCACCGGAGCTATAGCCAGACCTACCGCTAAAATAAAACAAGATAAAAAAGCAGGTCTCCGTAACATATTATTCCTCCATAAAACCCATTTATCTATACACCCTTATTATACCAGATAAACTCCCTTTTTTCAGAAATAATACCTCAATTATCGCTGACCTATCGACATATTGAATTAAAATAATCTCAACAAATCGGGGTTGCCTATGTAAATCAGCCCACTTTTCGTGAAATGCCAAACAGTGACTTGAAGTAGTTCTTTATCCAGCCCCAGTGCAGAATGATATGCACCACAATCAGAACCGCAAACACAACTGCCAGATAAAAATGGATATCGCCCCACTCGTGCCGGGTCATCGACCCAAAGGTTTTTATATGTTCTCTTCCAAGACCTTCGTGCAGCTGCTGTCCACGCCCACCGGTGCCGGGCGGCAATGTGAACTTGATAATAAAGCCGGTAAAAGCCAAACCAAGAAGACATATAAAGCTTACCAAATCAATAATAAAATTTAGTGTAACGCGTTTCATAATCTCAAGCCCCAAGCAAAATAAACAATAATTCATTATTCGCCAACAATACGACCAAAATATTCTCGTATAAATTTTATCACTCGTCAACTAAATCATAAATAAAGAGCAAAAAAGCTTGTTTTGGCGAGATAATTAGGGTATATGATTGATATATCTAATACACAAGTTAATCATGGAGACAGAAAATGACGTCATTAATAATTGGCTCTATCGACTGGTGGAACTATGAAATCATCAAAGGAAATGCAATTTGGCGGTTCGGCCTTGTTTTGTTAATCATCCTGGCGACACTGGCCATCGGCAGAATAGTCCAGTTTATCATTAACAGCTATGCCCTGCGACTGGCACAAAAAAGAGGCGAAAGCCCTCTAACACTATTGTTCAAATCCATGGCCAATCCAATCTATATAGCAATATTTGCTGCCGGCATATTCTTTGCAAAAGCTCCTTTATTCTTTAACGATGAAACCGGGATTCGAACTGCTGTAAATAGCGGCTGGACAGCAATCGCTCGAGTGATAGGAGCCGTTGCCTTTGCATACGCACTTTATCGCCTTGTTGATATCATCGAGTACTATCTAAATCGCCTCGTTGGCAAAACGGAGACGAAACTTGACGATATGCTGGTGCCCATAGTCCGCAAGGCCCTGCGGATAACCATTGCTATTGTTGCCATTCTTCTGATTAGCGAAAACATCTTAGGCGCGAATGTCAAGTCGCTTTTGCTTAGTGCCGGCGTCGGGGGTATAGCAATTGCTCTGGCCGCCAAAGATACTATTGCGAACTTTTTCGGCTCGATAACCATCTTTACTGACCGGCCGTTTCAAATGGGAGAGCTTGTAAAGATTGGTGAGCATTTAGGCCCAATTGAGGAAGTCGGCTTTAGAAGCACACGCTTACGCACACTGCAGGGGCATCTCGTTACTGTGCCCAATAGTATAATAGCAAATTCGACCGTGGAAAACCTGGGCAAACGTCCCTTTATCCGCAGGACGTCTAACATCACCATAACTTACGATTCAGGCCATACCAAGGCAAAAAAAGCTGTCGAGATTATAAAAGAGATTCTCGCTGACGTCCCAGAGATAAACATCGACCCTGATAAACCGCCGAGAGTGTACTTTAACGAGTTTAATGATTGTTCATTGAATATTTACATGAGTTACTGGGTCAAGCCGGCTGATTACTGGCTGTATTACGAAGTAAATCAGCGTGTCAATTTAGAGATTATGAAGCGATTTGAAGCCGAGAAAATCGAATTTGCCTTCCCAACACAGACGCTTTACTTAAAGAAGGACTAAAACGGCAAATGGATAGGAGTCGGACTCGGTACTATGTTAGCATAGAGGCGATAAGGTCTATCGTTGATGACTCAGTGGTGATTACTTCTCTGATTTTTCGGCTTTCTCGCCTCCGGTATAAATAATCTTTGGACCACCAAATTCTGTTGCCTCAAAACCCTTGGCTTCGCCTGGTGAAAGAGTCGGCTCGATAATAATCCTCGGCGTTATGAAAATAATTAATTCGTTGGTTTTAACCTCTTCGCTTACATCACTAAATAGATTTCCCAGAACGGGAATATCGCCGAGTAGCGGTACTTTACTAATATTCTGCGTAACTTCCCTTTTGCGAAGCCCGCCAAGCACAACAGTCTGGCCATCTTTTACCAATGCTTTCGTGTCAACTTTACGGGCATCAACAGTTGGCACGCCACGCGTGCCGCCGCTACCTGGAACTATCTCCCCAAGTTTTGAAACGACGCTAAATTCCGGTATGATGTGCAATCTTACCATACCATCCCTTGTAAGATGCGGGGTAACCATAAGCTCAACACCGACCTCTTTAAAGCTGGTTGATGTCATCTGACCGCCGGAGGATGTGGCACTTTGCTCTGTGTAGGGAATTTCGCTTACGATTTTGAACTCGGCAGTTTCGTTATCAAGTACCAGAATCCGAGGGTTCGCAAGAAGCTTGGCTCCAACCTGGGTGCGCAGAATGTTCAGCACCAGCTCTACATCAACCGTATCGAGAA
>CAZOQJ010000137.1:0-6090 GCA_964581905.1 uncultured Pirellulales bacterium | reverse complement strand
AAGTCTTAATCCAATTTCTTCAAAATAATCCACTGATTATATTAGGAATGTTTACCATCGCAGTCCTTAGTGGAATCATTACCATCATCTTTGGGTGGAAGAAATTCCGTGACGATATTTTGTTAAAGAAGATAACAGTACCTGTCTATGCGTACTTAGTCATTTTTTTCCTTATTGCTTTGGCTATCATATTTTGGCCAGCAATTGAAGACCGGCCCAAGTCACTTCGGATTATAAAAGGTGAGTCATTTGGTGTGCAGCGGATTATAGTAGACGGAAAGCGTTTCGTGAATTGTAAATTCAGGAAAACGGAATTGGTTTTTAGGGGAGAGGCCAGTAGTAGTCTCGAGAATTGCTTTTATGAAAACATTGGATTTACGTTCGATGGGCCTGCTGCAACCACAATGAAAATCTTAAAGGGTTTGTATGCAGTACCCAATTTTCGTCCAGCTATTGAGAAAACATTTGAAGCTATTAGGGAAGGAAAATTTCCAGAAGCAATCCCTCCATCAGATGCAGCAGATGACTAACCCCTTGGAACGGATGACACGTTCCTTGACCAAAAGTGCATTTGACGGCGGGGCACAGTTCGGTTATTGTATGTTGAAAATTATAGTCAGCCCAGGGTGAAAAACGTATGCCTGAAAAAAGCTCGCTTAAGAAGGCAGTAAAATGGATGTTATGCGACAAGGTCGTTATCTTTTCCGCTGTCGTTGGCATAATTTTACTGCTTGTAACGTTAATAGTTTTTGCCGAGCGTGTTGATTTAATCAAGTACAGGGGGATAGAATATGCTGCCAAAGGAACGGCCTATTGCCGTTTACTTTTTAAGATGACATCGCCCGCATTGGCTGTCAATATGCTACTGAAGAGTATGCATGCCAAAACAATTCCGCAGTATATAATCCTGTATTCGCTTATGTTCGCTGTCCAGATTGTTGTTTATGGGGTTGTCGGGAAAGTAGCAAGAGTTATGTCATCCGGCAGGATTGTTGCGGTTTGGATATGCATAGGCATTGTTTTACTTGCTTTGGCTTTAGCTTACGAAATCAATCCAGCCCAGGAATCAGCGATGGAAATTGCCGGGGGAAAGCCCTTTTATTTGTTTCTTATGATATCAAACCTGCCGGCGTTCTTTACCGGACAATGCCTTTCAGGTGTATTTGGTGAAACTGCTTTATTATATTTAATCCTCTTTCCGTTTATGTTTATTGTTCAGATTCTTCTTTATGGTTTTTTGGGGAAACTTTTGGTCAATCTATTACCGGGCTTGTGAATCGGTCAGACTTCGTCTGCCCAGACGAGTAAGTATGTGGAGCAGACTGAGATTATTTGATGGGTTTTTCAAATGGATGTACTCTGAGCATTTTGATATTTGCTCTTTAATTTTCACATCAGCTCATCTTGTTTGAGAAATAGGGGGTGTTATGAAATCGCCTGAAGACAAGATAAAAATCCTGTTTCTATGTACGGGTAATGCGTGTCGCAGCCAGATTGCAGAGGGCTGGGCAAGGCACTTAAAAGACGATGTTATCGATGCCTATTCCGCGGGGATAATGCCGGCTGGGCTCAGCTCAAGGGCGGCAGAGGTTATGGCAGAGGCGGGAGTTGATATTTCGCAGCAGTATTCCAAGCATATCGATGATTTGCAGGGGATAGATTTTGATTATGTAATTACGCTGTGCGATAATGCCAGAGAGCATTGCCCGGTCTTTCCGGATAACGTAAAAATGATTCACAGGGGATATGATGACCCATCTTTTATGTTCGGAACTGAGCAGGAAATTATGACCGCGTTTAGAAAAACACGAGACCGAATCAGGGCGTATGTAGAAACACTGCCGGAGAGCTTAGAGGAGAAAATTAGTTGACCCCTAAGGGGTGAATTAGTTAATGGTTCGACAGGCTCACCATCCTGAGCAAAGTCGAAGGATTGGTGAATTAGTGAGTTGAAAATGGATGCTGAGCTGCTGGAAAAACGCTCATCTGCGATAACACTTTCGGACATGGAAATCTTTGTCTTTCCGGAGCTTATGTACAGTCTCGTCCTGGCCAATATTATGAGCCCTGTTATCTGGCAGTGGCGGCAGCTGGATTGCTTCAAAAAACTCGAAGGTAAAAGCAGCTACAGGAAATTGATGCGGCTGAAGCAATTCATAATGGATGAGTACGAGTTCAATCTCGACTTGGAGACATGGGGGCTTACCAGTAAGGCAAAAGAGCTTAAGCGGTTTGAAAAATTTATTTCACCTGATGATGTCGCCAAAAGTAATGCGCTTTTCGGCTATCATGGTGACAAGTACTACTTCGACGTTGATATCCGCAGGCATTTCGGCCTGGATAAGTATGATGACGACGTGATTCCATACTGGAAAACAGAGACCGTCGAGGCGATGAACGCCTTTCGTCTAAGGGAAGGTTACCAGACAGCGGCGGGGGAGTGTGTATCCCTTTCAGGGCTTTATGTGGCGGCAGCATTTATTGTCTGCGGAATTGCTCTTGAAGATATTTATATGATACTGACGCCACTGCATTCGCAGAATTTCATCGATTTACAGGATGGGATTTTGACCAACAACAGAAGATTAGTTACGAAAACGATGTGGTTCAACGGCACAGCTATATCCAATAAGGCGCAGCGTGCATTACGTAATGAAAACGTAACGATTGTCGCCCATCCATTCGGTTATATACACTGTTTATACAAGGATGCGACCATAGATAAAAAGCTCTATCGGGATTTTACCGGTAAACTTGCTTCATATCTTTCGGAGGAGCTGTCGATAGCCATGATTGCTGGTTTTCTGCGTACCTATCGGGACTATCAAAAATACTTTCAGCTCTGCCGTGAATGTCACGGCCAGCCGCAATTCTTAAAAGCTGAGGCGTTGTTTCACTACGAGCATGGAAGTAATTTCAAAATAGCAGATAAAACGCACGAGAAACTTCTTGCTGAAGTATCCGATGAAGATTTTGTGCCGTACGAATTGCCTGGCAGGATTCGCTGCGATAAACTTGAAGAATTTATCCAAAAACAAAAGGTTGACGTGAGAAACGCGGATGGTAAAGCGGCATTAAGGAGTTTTGTTGAGCCGGTCATTCCTGATGCACAGGAGTTTGTTGATAAACTTGCTGACTTTTTACATACCGAGCCAAAGCTGCCGGCTTTAGACAAAAATTTTCTTCCAGCAGAGCCGATTGAAATAACTGTCGAGCAGAGTAGGGAACAGATAATTAACTATCTGCAGGGGCTTCGTCGTAGCAACGCGACAGCCGACCTTGCCTTTTATGCGTATCGCGATATGCAAAGCTGTGACTGGGAGCCGTTTGTAAAGGCGGCAGTGGAACGTAATCCGGTATCAATTAAAATAGCAGAAGTATTATCAGTCGAAGAGGTTTATTCGCAGCTTGAACAGATGGAAAATGTCTCGATTTACGATTGTGCTCGGCTGGCTCAGCCGGATGAGGTGGCGAACTATAAGACCGGCGACGGGCTGGAAAAGGCCTTTCTGTTGGCTAATATAATCCGCAATAGAAATCCCGAACAGGGTATTAAAATAACCGTAGATGATAGTGAAGTAATACTAACAGGCCAGCGTGAGTATCGGTTTGAGTCCGATAAGGGATTTCAAAAACAGATTGATATCCCAGCTGGAAGCGAATTTTATTCGAATTGATTATAAAAAGACGGCTATATGCTCAGATGTCCCGGACAAGACCAGAGATTTTGGAAACCGGAGGATATCTTCGAAGTGAAGTGTTCAAACTGCGGCGAAAAGGTAGAGTTCTTCAAGGATGAACCGAAATTAAAGTGCAGCAAGTGTAAACACATGGTCTTTAATCCGAAGATAGGCCTTGACTGCGCCCAATGGTGTCAGTATGCTGAGCGGTGCGTTGGGCATTCTGCTGAATTCCAGGGGTTTTCTGATTAAGTAGCGAGCAGCTAATATAAGGAGTGAACGAAATGAGGATGCTTAAACCAAATGTCTATGCCGTTGGTGCGAATGACTGGGACAGAAGATTGTTTGATTCGCTTATTCCGCTGCCTGACGGCACGAGTTATAACGCATATCTGGTCAAAGGCAGCGACAAAACGGCACTGTTGGATGCTGTTGACCCGACGAAAAGCGATGTGCTGATAGAGAATCTGGTCAAAGCCGGCGCAGACAGGCTCGATTATGTTGTCGCCCATCATGGTGAGCAGGACCACTCCGGCGGAATACCGGATATATTGACGCTGTGGCCAGATGCAAAGGTGGTAACAAACTCGAAGTGCAAGGGGATGCTTGTCAATTTGTTGAATATCAGCGAGGATAAATTTATTACCGTTAATGACGGCCAGACACTTTCTTTGGGTGATAAGACACTGCAGTTTATATACATCCCCTGGGTTCACTGGCCGGAGACGATGGGTACTTACCTGCAGGAGGATAAGATACTGTTTCCGTGTGATTTCTTCGGCTCGCACCTCGCGACAAGCAATCTGTTCGTAGATGACGAGGCGGTTGTGTATGAGGCGGCAAAGAGATATTACGCTGAGATAATGATGCCTTTCAGGTCAGCTATAAAAAATAATCTGGAAAAGATTAAACCGCTTGATATCGAAATAATCGCTTCAAGTCACGGCCCTATCTATGATAAACCGGAGTTTATTATCAATGCTTATAAAGACTGGGTCAGCGACAGGGTCAAAAACGAGGTTGCGCTGCCGTATATTTCAATGCATGGAAGCGTGAGGAAAATGGTCGAGCATTTTGTCGAAGCCTTGATAGAAAGAGATATTACTGTAAAGCAATTCGACCTAACTCAAACAGATATTGGCAAGCTGGCAATGTCGTTGGTTGACGCTGCAACGATAGTGCTTGGCTCGCCGACGGTCTTGACCGGTGCGCATCCGAAGGTTGCATACGCTGCGATTTTGGCAAATGCACTTCGGCCGAAAACCAAATTTACCTCTATCATCGGCTCCTACGGATGGGGTGGTAAAATGGTAGAGCAGATAGCAGGGTTGATACCGAATCTTAAGGTGGAAATCCTTGAGCCGGTTGTGGCAAAAGGTTATCCTAAAGAAGATGATTTTACAGCTCTGGATAAATTGGCTGATGGGATATTGACCAAACATAAGGAACTTGGAATTGTTAAATGAAGGACGGAAGTAGAAAAATGAGTGTAGAATTCAATGCTTTTGAAGCTTTTCGGATAGCTGAGCAAATCGAACGCAACGGCGCCGGATTTTACCGTAAGGCTGCGGAATTATTTGATGACCCCGGAACTTGCAAAATGTTTCTCCAGTTAGCTGACTGGGAGAGCGGCCATGAAGGGGTCTTCTCTAATATGAGAAAGCAGCTTTCGGAAGAGGCGCCGGGGCAGCGGATATTCAAACTTGAAGATGTTCCTTTCGATCCTAAGGCGATGGCTGGCCTTGCGGTGTTCGGTAAAAAAGCCGAACCATCCATTGAATTAAGCGGCAAGGAGAGCATAATAGATATTCTGAAAATGGCTATTGAGAAGGAGAAAGATTCGATTGTATACTATACCGGCCTAACAGGCTTTGTTCCGGCCCAGGCCGGCAGAGACAAAATCGATGATATTATCAAGGAAGAGTATCGCCACATTAGAATCCTCAGCCAGTCGCTTCAGCAGAGAGAATAACCTAACCGTCAGGAGACTGCTGCCCTCATATTTGTGAACGCATTAAACGAAAGGAGTAGCGGCAATGGACATATTCCAATACGCAATGCAAATGGAAAAGGATGGTGAAGATTACTATCGCCAGTTGGCTGGCCAGACTGAAAATAAGGGATTAAAGACCATATTGACAATGTTAGCCGATGAAGAGGTCAAACATTACAATACCATAGAGGCAATGAAAACCGAAAAGCTGCAATTGGCACAAACCACCATTTTTAATGATGCCAGGAATATTTTTGTTCAGATGAAAGAATCTGGTGAAAAGTTTGGTTTTGCTATCGGGCAAAAAGAAGTTTATAGAAAGGCCCAGGATATCGAAAAAAGAAGCGAGGATTTCTATCGGGAAAAAGCAAATCAGGTAGAAAAAGAATATCAAAAAGAAATCTTTCTAAAATTGGC
>CAZOQJ010000136.1:0-6102 GCA_964581905.1 uncultured Pirellulales bacterium | reverse complement strand
CTTTTCATCATTATTTTCAGTTGATTTACTTTGATTTTATAAAATCCCCAAAACTCTGTGTCCTTTGTGGCAAGAATTTAATTTTCAATAATCAATTGCCACTCCGCTGCTGTGATTTGTAATTATATCTCCTCCGCCAAAAAAATCAAGCCCTTTTTCCCCGCTAATCGAAATCTGTGTTAATTCGTGTAAATTCGTGGCTAAAAATCTGCCATCTATTCTTACTCACCTGTCTCCGCGTAGGCGGATAACCACGCATCGAGCATCCAGAATCGAGCAAATTTCAATCTATCAGTCGTTTATATACATCTTTTCGATGGCCGACGCGGATAACTATGACCAGGATTTTTTCGTCAAAGACCTGATATACAATACGATATACCCCCGAGCGAAGACGGTAGAGGTTTTCACCGCCCTTAATCTTTTTGCATTGAGGCGGTCTTGGATTATTTGCGAGCTTTTTGAGCTTATTGGTAAGCTGTCTTTGAACCTTATGGTCCTGACCCCTGATAAAATCAGCGGCACCGGGTGTAAGCTGAACCTTATACATCCCTGCTATAGCTTCAATTCCTTTATCAAATCATCAAGGTCAACGAAATTGCCTTCTTTAATTGCTTCTTTAGCGGTTTCAAGGTCAATCTTGTCTTCTATCGCCTCAAGAGCTTCCAGGTCTTCGTAGCTAATCATGGCAAACACCGTCTCGCCATTTCGTTCAACACAGATACGCTCACCCTGATGACAGACTAAATCTGCCAATTTTCGAATCTGTGGCCGTAAATCTGTAATTGTTACCTTAGTCATCTTCGCACCCGATTATACATAATATACATATTATCTATTCTGTACATTATATATTATCGCCTAAAAGTCAAAAAGTTCCAAGCGAAATCCTGGAAAAACCAAGAAAACCTGTAGAAATCTTTAGTTTTGAATCGTAAGTCTTTATTTTACAGTAGTTTGTAAAAAAATCTGCTATAAGTATCAGCTATATATAGATTTACAAAGAATTTTCAATCAAATACGCAGGTAGTTGCGCACTAAAATCAGAAAAAACAAAAATTTTTTTATTCCTTTCTACACAGGCGCTTACGTAAATTCATTCCTTAAAAAATTCGCCAAATTTCAATCAAACACGCAGGTTCAGCCAATAGTGGAGGGCTGTTGTTTTCTGCCTTCTGGCGAAAAACGCCAAATACGAAACAAATAGGTTATTAAATCCTAAATCCTAATCTCTAAATACTAAACAAATTCAAAACCTAAATCTCAAATGTCCCAAACCAGCCGGAACGTCTGGACAGTTTGGTATTTTGGTCATTTGAAATTCGATATTGTTTGGAGCTTAGTGCTTAGAGTTTAGGATTTCGCACGGCAGGGAGCAGGGTCATTAAAGTCGATTTCTCAGTAACGATTCCTGACTGGCTGGCAAGGCCATTCGTTTGGCTCGTCCTTTTGTATCGGCGGTTGCACTACGGCTATCCCTTCCGCCTCATACGGCTGGGCAGGGGGCAATACACGAAGGTTGACCAGACCGATTACGATTGGCTTAATGAATATGACTGGCATCTTTATATAAGGTATAGAAGTAAATACGCCGCCCGTATGGACCATGAAAAAAATACGTTTATTCATATGCATCGCATGATTATGAATCCGCCTAAGGGCGTGCTCGTTGACCATATAAACTGTGACGGCCTGGATAACAGAAGGGCGAACCTAAGGTTCGCTACTCGTCAGCAGAACAAATGCAATACAAGGCCGAGTTCGAGCAGGTGCTCATCGAGGTACAAGGGCGTCTTTTGGGCTAAGGACAGAAAAAAATGGCGTGCTGCAGTAACCTTTAAGGGCAAAACTATACATCTTGGCGGATTCGATAACGAAATCGAGGCGGCCAAAGTCCGGGATGTCGCCGCGAAGAAATATCACGGCCAATTCGCTTGGCTCAATTTCCCAAACGATTAGCCTGTCCTGAGCTTGCCTGCACTGAGCTTCGTCGAAGTGTCGAAGGAATCCTGATGAAATTTCCTCCGCATAACTCAAAACTCAGCACTTAGAACTCAAAACTCTTTCCCCTCTGTGGCAAAAAATAGTGACATTAGCCCTAATCCTTCCAAAATCGAGGTTTTAGCAAATTTTTCCAGTTAGAGTGACATAGTGTTGTCACCCCTCTGATTTTTCATTTGACATCAGGACAACGTTCGATAAAATAAATCACTGGAATTTAATAGTGAGAAAGTTTCTATGGAGGGTTCCACACATCTTTTTCGCCGAAGGGAATGCGCGCAAATGTCAAGGAAGGAGATATCACTTTAACACGTTAGTCACAAGAGGAGGAGATTATGCGCATACTAAAATTGCCATAAGCAGGCCGCATTGCGCGCGTCCAGCGCGACTGCGGCAAAACACAGGTAAAAAAAATGAAAGAACAATCATAGTTTTGCTAATTTCTGAAGGAGAAGAATTATGTTTAACCGAAAAGAAGAATGTCCCCTCTTCCTTCTTCAAATCTTAGGTGTCGTGTGCTGGAAGAGGGACGGGTCCTATTCGTCCGACGCGCACTTGCTCGCACCGGGGAGGGAAGGAATGCGGCTATCCTCATCAACAACGGTACGTCTCTCGCTCAGGCGCTGTCTTTGTTTGGCAATTGCCATTCTGGGCTCTGCGCTATTCCCATGTCCAGTAGCTGCCTTTCTTGTAAACGAGGATGTCGTACAGCAGTTTGTGAATCCTCAAAGCAACTACGAAATCGTAGTTAAGGGCGATCATACGGGTCTCGAGAACGACCTTACAATAAATCCCTTTCCAAATGGCACCGTTCAGACGTCCTTCGATGGTACGAACACCACTATCTCTTTTGCCGGCGACCCTCTGCCGCAATCTGGAAAAGTACGCCATTTCGGATACGGTTGCGGGAAGGACAAGGAAGAAGTAGTCAATAAGTACTGGACGCCTTCCCGAAATCCGGTCCCTGCGGTAGCAAAAGGTTTCGACTTCGATATCGGCTTACAGACAGTGGACGTGACTATCGAGAATCTCTCGCTAGACACATTCAGCGTCTTCGACGTCAGTTATCTAATAACCTCAACGCCTTTTGCGCTGGCTGATCTTAACCGCACGGATCTTCCTTCGTCCTCGATGATTTCTTCAGGGATTCTCGATGGGACTTCGCTACTTTCTGGAGGCTCAGAGACCTTTAGCATCAATGGGGTGCAAGCGGATGACTTCCTTACCATCTTTGTTGACGCTCAGTTTAGCGGGGCTTCTAGTGGAAACGCATACACCGGATTTGTCGGCGGGTGGTTTCATGCGGCCGTCCCCGAACCGGCAACGCTAATGTTGCTGGCTCTGGGTGGTCTTGGGCTGCTTCGTCGGCGGAGAAGATAATTCGTGAAGCGTAAAGAGTGAAGCGAAAAGTGCTTGTTAACAAAAACAGGCCACGGAAGGCCTGTTTTTTAATGATTTCACCACTAAGGAACCCAGACACTAAGATTCCACAATTTTGCATTTTAATCTTTGATTTTTGATTTGATTAAGTTGTTGTCAAAGTGCTCCGCCTGTGCTAAAATTCCGGTTATGAGAAAGACGGGCTATATATTTGTTTGTCTGGCAATTTCTGTTTTGTGCGCTCCATTTCTATTTGCGCAGCCAAATGAACCTAATTTACCAAAACCCGAATTTGCAGAGCCTAATTTAGCCACTCGCCGTGCTGGCGCACTGTCGCAGCAGGCACCCGAATTTAATGATGTCAAGGCAGCGGTGATTGTCTGCAAGGGCCTGATTGACGATGGGCTGTTCAAATCCATAAAACGCAGGACCCAAACTGCTCTCGATGAAGGCGTAGAATACCTGATTTACGAGATAGGCACGTACGGCGGTCTTTTGCAGTCCGGCGACGATATAGCCAAGTATTTCATCCTTGATGTCGGCAAGAAGACCCACACGGTTGCGTACGTAACGACCGAGGCGATATCGGCCGGCGCTATGATAAGTGTTTCCTGCCGGGACATCATAATGCTCGAAAATACGACGATAGGGGACTGCGCTCCTATTGCTATCGGCAGCAAGCTCGAAGGCGTGGAGCGGGAAAAGGTGGAGAGCTTTACCCGTGCGGCGTTTATGCGGGCGGCGGAGGCAAACAAGTATCCTGAGGCGCTTCTTAAGGCGATGGTAACAATGCAAATTGAGGTCTACAGGGTAAAGAATCTAAAGACGGATGGGTATGAGTTTTTTGAAGGTTTGCGAATGCCCAAGGATGCAAACGAATATGACCTTAATAATAAAGAATTAATTGTTACAGGCGAGGAGCTGTTGACGCTGACCGCTTCCGATGCCGTCGAATATGGGGTGGCAAGGGCGCAGGTTAAAGATTTGGCGGGAGCACTTGAATTTTTGGCTGAGCGGGATGGTGTAACCTTCGAAGGTCAAACTACGGTGCTGGAAACGAGCTGGTCGGAAGAGATGGTGCGTTGGCTGAATTCGCCGGCGGTTATGGCGGTACTTGTTATGCTCGCCTTGTTAGGTGTTTACATCGAATTTAATACGCCGGGTGTCGGGCTGCCGGGATTGGTGGCTGTTATATGCTTTACGATTATCATCGGGAGCAAATATCTGCATGGAATGGCGAACTGGGTCGAGGTGGCATTATTTGTTATAGGCATAATCCTATTGTTGATTGAAATCTTTGTATTGCCCGGCTTTGGTATCGCGGGTTTTTCAGGGATATTGTGCATATTAGTGGGTTTGTTTGGTATGTTAGTCAAAAATCCGCCGGATAGACTGCCTTGGCCGCAGGATGTGCCTGCGTGGAATGATTTTACGTGGGGGGTGGTAGGTTTGACATCGGGATTTTTAGGGTTTGTTGTTTTGGCGTGGTTCTTGACGAAATATCTGCCAAAATTCCAATTCCTGAGCGGCCTTATTCTTGTACCTACGGCTGCAAAGATAGGCAGCGAATTTGAGGTTAGTATGACCGCTCCGGCGGAGGGTAAACCTACAATTGTGAGTATAGGCGATGTCGGCGAGGTAGTATCAACCCTTCGGCCTACAGGAAAAGCAAAATTCGGCGATGCAATAGTTGACGTGGTTGCCGAAGCTGATTTTCTTGACAAAGGCACCGAGATAGAGATAATCGAGATTCACGGCAATAGAGTTGTGGTCAAGGCAAAGAAAGATACAGATTAAAACTGATTAAATAAAAGGAAATAGAAATGGGCTGGTGGCTGGCATTTGCTGTTTTTTTGTACCTTGCCTGTGCGGCTTTGATAATAGCAGAAGTGTTTATACCAAGCGGCGGGCTGATAAGCGTCTGTGCGCTGGCGTGTTTGATAGGGGGGGTAGCGATGTTCTTTCATCACAGCAACATTGCGGGTCTGGCAGGCGTAGGTATCGCCATTGTGATGATACCATCAGTTTTGATTATCGCTTATAAGGTTTTTCCTAAAACAAAGTTTGGTAAAAGCGTAACGCTGACGCCTCCGGAACGACAAGAGGGCGATGCGGTGCCTGATACGGCTGAATTAAAAGATATGCTTGGTGCTGTCGGTGTGGTTATGACGCCACTTCGGCCGGTTGGTATGTGCGATTTTTCAGGACAAAGGATTGAATGTGTGGCTGAAAGCGGTTACGTTGATAAGGACAAAAAGGTAAAGGTTATCCGCGTGCAGAGCACACAGCTAACCGTTCGCGTAATAGAAGAAAGTTAATGAAAGGAAAAAAAGATGTATAACTTAACAGATTCAATCTTAGCTGCGGAAAATCCTATAAGATCTGTTGGAGTAGCACTTGTAGTAGTACTTATCCTTGTAGTCTTTGTAATGTTTTTGCTGTTCTTAAAGTTTTTCAGGTTATGGCTACAAGCGAAACTGTCCCGGGCTGATGTCAAATTCTCCGAGCTTATCGGGATGTGGCTGAGAAAGGTTGATACGAAGACAATAGTGCTGAGTAAGATAATTGCTGTTCAGGCAGGTTTGACTCTAACGACTCGGGACCTGGAGAGCCATTATTTAGCAGGCGGTCGGGTTCCAAATGTGGTACGCGCATTAGTCGCAGCTAACAGGGCGAATATCGATTTATCATTGCAGACGGCAACGGCGATTGACTTAGCCG
>CAZOQJ010000135.1:0-6213 GCA_964581905.1 uncultured Pirellulales bacterium | reverse complement strand
TAACGGTGATGATTTTGCCGGATTTAATTTCCAATTTGCAATTCCCTCTACAATTGCGGTAAATGGCCCATACTTGGCTTTTAATTCTTTGGAAATTCCTCCAGCGGCTGATTTAACAATAACATCCATTCCCGAGCCCGCCTCCGCGATGATATTAGGATTGGGTAGTTTATTTTTAACTTTAAGACGCAAACGCAAATATGCTGATATCTAGACCAAGGCTTCGGCGAGGCAAGCTGGCCACGATTTTTCTGCTCGGCCTTGGCGGTTTGTTCCTTCGTCGTCGCAAATAAGGCGATGCTTCGCTGGCAATTCCCATCTGCAAGTCTGAAATGTCTGAAATCAAACAAAGTCTTTCTATCAATTAGCTTTTGGCACTTTAGAGATAATCTCTTTTACCTCTGAGGAGCTAAAGGCCGGCAGGGTCTGCGTCCTCACGTTTCCAAGCGATGCAAGCCCAAGCAGTGCCGCAGCGACCGCCTTATCATCGGGGGCCTCCAAAATCATCACCACATCGTGAGCTCCTATTGTCCAATAGACCTCTTTCACTGTTACCCCCACACCATCAGCCATAGCCTTGAATTGAGCTGCCCTGTCCGCGGTAGCGTGGAAATTCTGCACGCCCTGTTCGGTGAAATTTACAAGAGATATAAATGTAGCCATAATCAGTCTCCTTTCTCTAACATCCGATTTCAACCACTATCCAGCTATTTTATACCGGCACAAGAAAACCGAAAGCGTGAATTGCCTAAAATTGCAGATTATTTTTTCATGATAAAAAATGGCGATAAACTTGCCATTTTGGGTTTTCTTTGACTTGTGATAAAATTTCTTATACACTGTGTGAGGTTAAAAACCTTGGTGGCGAAGCTATGAATTACGAGTTTGGTAAAGAGAACATTTCGCAGCACGTCGTAAAATACGGCGTTGATGTTCGTCCGGTCATATCCATCAGCGAGGACAAGGCCAAGCTGCAGGACTATTGCAACTGGCTGATTGAGCAGTCCCCGCAGGCGTTTGAGACTATAATATCAGGGCCCAGTCAGCTGCGAGTGCATAAAACTTTTATCTTACCCAACAACAAGCGAATTGAACTGCCAACATTTCTATTAACCGAACGTGGACCTATTTTCACTTTTCCACAGCGGATGTTCATTAACAAGGTGCAGGATATAGATATTCCCGAAAAGGATAAAATATTTCGTAAAGCCCTTGACGAGCTAAGAAATATATTCGCCGACAAAAAGGTGCCGCGAGTGGGCGTGATTAACGAGCTGGTTTTCGACACAGACGAAATCGACTCCATTCAGATTCTCGCCAGCAACCTGAAAAACGACGTCTGGAGAGAGAAGCTCAAAAATCTGACTATCACCCTTCAGACCCCAACCCAGGACAAAAATATTAATCTTCAAATAAGACCGACCCACGCTAAACAATCAGGCAAAGAAGCTATGGAATATGGCGGAAATATTCGGTTCGGCCTGATTGTAAACGTCGATATAAATAATCTGAAAATCACCGACAATCTGACTACCGCCGAAATAAACGGCATTCTTGCATTTGCCGACGATTATGTTCCCGATGAGCTAATCAAATTTTTGAACAACGAGTATTAGCTAAACCCCTGCAAACTTCAGGACAATCTTTCTGCAACAAGCCGGATTTTCCGGCAGACTTAATCTCTTTGCTGTCAATTCCAGCTTTGCCCCCAAAGCAAAGGCCCATAATACTAAAGATGGTGATTCAAGAAAAGGCAAGATATAACCCCAACTCATCTGGACATTTGCATTTAAAAGGAGAACAGGGCTGGGTGCGGAGGGAGAGGAAAAAGCGAGATATCCCCAGCCCTGTTGAATGCTCAGTATTTTTTGTATATCAAAGACTCTACGAAGCTATACTACTGTTGTCAAAAATTGTTCATTTATAGCGAGAACTACAGCTTAAAAACGCCTCATTGTTAAAAACCTCATAATCTTTAATAGCCTCGCTACTATACATGATATGCTTCATATCATGCTCTGTCAAGTATTATATCAATAAAATTCACAATTTTTTTTGCTAAAACATGGAGAAGCTGACAAATCTCACTCTGGCCTATACTTATAAACAAATGCTGTCATATTCGGTGAGGACGGGCCAGTATCACTTTTTATTGCAACGATTTGAAAATTTTTTGTTTTTCCATAAAACCTAACCAATAACTCTGTTTAACTTCCAAATAAAAACCTTAAATTAAGTCTTACTGGCAGAATTAACCCCTCCCTGACTGGGCGCCGTGGCGACCGCCACTGAAGTCCTAATGCCAAAAACCAATTATTGACGAAATAATTGCGATGGACTATCATAATGACGCGTATAATACACGCTTACAAATAACCTTAAATTAATATATCCAGACACAGAATATAGATTACAAAGAGATTTTGCAATGCTCAAAAGAACATGTAATTGTGGGCAGCTTCGGCTGGATGACGCCGGAAAAAAAGTTGTCCTGGCCGGCTGGGCTCAATCCTATCGCGACCACGGCAATCTGGTTTTCATTGATTTACGCGACAGATACGGCCTGACCCAGCTCGTATTTAATCCTGAGAGGCATCCCGACGCACACATGCTGGCAAAAACAATTCGATGCGAATGGGTTATAGCTGCTAAAGGTATTGTCCAGCCGAGAAGCGAAGGCATGGAAAATCCCAAGCTGCCGACAGGACAGATTGAAGTCGCCATTGAACAGGTGGATATACTTAATACCGCCAAGACTCCACCTTTTGAAGTCGGTAGCTTCGAAAAAACATCCGAGGAGCTTCGGCTGAAAATTCGTTACATTGACCTTCGCAGGCCAGAGATGCAGAACAACCTGAGAATTCGGCACCGCGTAACAAAAATTACACGGGATTATTTCGATACGCTGGGTTTCTGGGAGATTGAAACGCCCATGCTGGCAAAAAGCACTCCGGAAGGGGCAAGGGATTTCCTCGTACCAAGCCGATTGCTTCCGAGCTGCTTCTACGCACTACCACAATCGCCGCAATTGTTTAAGCAAATCCTGATGGTAAGCGGCATCGACAAATACTTCCAGATAGTCCGCTGCTTCCGCGATGAAGACCCACGGGCAGACAGACAGGCGGAATTTACGCAGATAGATGTCGAGATGAGCTTTGTTGACAGCAATGATGTCATCGGCCTACACGAAAACCTCGTCGCAAAAATCTTCAAGCAGATTCTCGACTTGGATGTAAAGGTGCCTATGCGGAGATTGTCTTACAAAAAAGCAATGGACGATTACGGCACCGACAGGCCGGATTTACGCTTCGATATGAAGCTAAAAGACATATCTGATATTGCAAAACAAAGTACGTTCAAAGTCTTTACAACGACAATTGAGCAGTGTGGAATTGTAAAAGGACTTTGTGCACCCGGTGAAAAATACTCCAGAAGCGATATCGAAAAAACCCTGACCAATTTTGTAGCTGATTACGGTGCTAAAGGCCTGGCCTGGACAAAGGTTAAAAGTGAAAACAACAAGTTAGCAATGGCCGGCGGCTCCGCCAAGTTCTTCAGTACCGAACAGCAGCAGCAGGTTATTGAACGCTTCGGCGCAAAAAACGGCGATATGTTTTTGTTTGTCGCCGACAAAAAGCCGGTCGTTAATAAGGCCCTGGCACCTCTACGCTGCCGGCTGGCAAGAGAACTGAAACTCTACGACGAGAAAAAATTTGAGTTTCTCTGGGTAGTGGACTTTCCGCTGTTCGAATGGAACGAGGATGAGAAGCGATACGATTCTCTGCATCATCCGTTTACCTCTCCTGTGCCCGAGGATTTGGAAAAGCTCGACACAGACCCTTCCAATATCCGCTCTCAGGCCTACGATATTGTCGTCAACGGCAGTGAGATTGGCGGAGGCAGCATCCGTATCCACAGCCCAAAGGTTCAGCTGAAGGCCTTTGACCTGTTAAAAATCACAAGACAGCAGGCCCAGGAGCGATTCGGCTTTTTCTTAAAAGCCCTCGAATACGGCGCCCCGCCGCACGGCGGCATTGCTCTCGGCCTGGACAGGCTGGTTATGATACTCACGGGCACGAATAACATCAGAGACGTCATTGCATTTCCAAAGACCCAGCGAGGCCAGTGTCTTTTAACCGATGCGCCAAGCGAAGTCGACCAGAAACAGCTTGACGAGTTGAACCTGCGAACACAAAAACATTCGCACAAACCCGTACAGAAACCTGACGAACAGGAATAATAAATCGCGATGTTTGTCATTGTAAGCGAAGCCCTGAGCTTGTCGAAGGGCGCAGCATCTTGTATTTAGCCTGCCCCCCGCGTCTTCTTGGCGAAGACAAGAACGGGGGCAGGTTTTGACTTATTGATACTATGCGGATTAGATTGAAGCCCATTGTGTTGAAGATTTTAAAGTTGCTGCGGCTAACACCTTTGTCGCTGGCGAGAAAGGTCCAGCTTGCATTTGGAGCTGCGGTGGTCTTTGTCCTGACTGTTGCTCTTATTTTACCCTACATCTGGATGGCTCAGCTCACGAAAAAGGCCTCTCTGGACGCCGGGCGGGCCTCGTCACAGATGCTGCTGCGCCGGCACTTCCAGAAACAACAGGTCGGTGAAACAACGTTGCCGGCACTTGGTAATACCGGCGCCGTGCTTGATGTAAACGCCCCTGATTTGCTGTGGATTCGCTTCACAAAAGAACAGGATAATAAGTCCGCCGAAGACAGACATATCCTTACCGACGAGCAAAGGAAAATGGTTGAACTCTTAAAAGACGACCAGAGCAGAGACGACAATGTTACTTTTGCCAGATATGACGGTCTGCTGCACAGCAACTATGTGCGAATTTTCAGGGCCGACGATAGCTGTATAAGCTGTCATAATCCGCAGGGCTCTGCCAACCCTTTCAGCAAAAATGAGCCGATTGGCGCCGCGATTGTTCAGCGACCAGCCGATGAAGTCAGCAATACAACCCTTATGAACCTCCTCTGGATAATTGTCGCTGGTTTGATTGGCGGAACAGGTGCCATCGTCGCCTTTTATATGATAACTCAGCGGGTCATCCTGCGGCCCATACGACAACTGCGGGCGATGGTCAACAACGTCGCTGAAGGAAATCTCGACTCAAGGAGCTCAATAACAACCGGCGACGAATACGAGAAGCTCGCCAATGCCTTTAACCATATGCTTGATTCTCTGCAGGCTTTTCAGGAGAAACTCCGGCAGACAAACAAGCAGCTCGACGATAAAATAGCTGAGCTTTCCGAGCGGAACATCGAATTATTCAAGGCCAATAAATTAAAGAGCGAATTTTTAGCCAACATCTCACACGAGTTCAAAACACCTTTAAATTCGATTCTTGGATTTGCGCAGGTTCTGCGAGACAAAACCGGTTTTTTACAAAACGATAAAAACAAGAGGTACGCTGAAAATATCATCTCAAGTGGAAATCGCCTTTTGACTATGATTAACGACCTGCTCAGCCTCGCAAAGACAGAGGCCGGTAAAATGGAGCTGCATATTGAACAGGCATCTATATCAGAGCTTGTTAAAGACATCATCGCACAATTCTCTTTGCAGACCAAGGAAAAGAAAATCAAAATCAAGCTTGTTGTCGACGACGATATTCCAACGCTCTTAACCGATGCAGGCAAAGTACAGCAGATACTTTACAACTTTTTCAGCAACGCTGTTAAATTCACACCGGAGCGAGGCAGAATCGAAGTTCGAGCCCGCCTGCTGCGGCAAGAAAATATGGTTCGCATTGCAGTTACCGATACTGGCTGTGGCATCGCCGAGCCCGACAAGGAAAAAATCTTTGAAAAATTCCAGCAGGTTGACGGCTCTTTAACCCGCCAAACGGATGGAAGCGGCCTCGGCCTCACCATCAGCAAGGAACTGGCCACTATGTTAGCTGGAAGTATCGGCCTGGAAAGTGAGCCTGGCAAGGGCTCAACCTTCTGGCTCGACACTCCCATCACGCTCACAAAAGAAAAGCAGACCGAATAAACCGGGAATTTTCGATTTCCGAATTGCAATTGTCGATTCTGCCAGACGGGCAAGAATCAGCCAAAAACTTATTTGACGTTTCTCCTTCCAACTATATAATACTACACTTCGCCAATAAATGAATGTACCAGTGAAAAGGATTACTGATGGACCGAAAATTTGTAAGGGCGGTTTTTCCCGGCTCGTTTGACCCGATTACAAACGGCC
>CAZOQJ010000134.1:0-6369 GCA_964581905.1 uncultured Pirellulales bacterium | reverse complement strand
CCTGCTTTGCCAAGTTGTGTAGTAGGTGTGGTTAAAAGATTCTTCAACAATTCCATCCTCATTCCTTTCTAATCTGGCTACGTCTTGGCCTACGCCAAGACGAGTGCACTTTCATATTTAGCCCCCAGTTCCACCGGGGGAGCTTTTCTACTTGAGCAGTTCTTCAAGCCCTTCCTGGAGCCGTTGCCTTAATTGCTGTTTGAGCAGCTCTTCCGTCAGCTTGCCCCAATTAAGCTCCGGCCTGTCAAGAGTACCAGTAAGCGGGAGAATAATCCTCTCCGCTGTGGTTTCTTCGCCAATTCTTATCGCTTGCAGGTTAAAATCCTTTGTCAGAACATAAGGTGTTAAAACCTTCATATTCAGTATTCTCTTAGGCCCGATAGAGCCGCCGAAATTGGTCGGATACTTATCCAGATTAATCTGCATATTATCATAACTCAGCTTACCTTCCCTTAAAACAAATTTTGTAGGAAGTACCGCTGCATCAATGCTACTGCCGGTCCGCGTCCTTGACAGGATATTTCCAACAAGGCCCTTTGCCTGCAATTTCATATTTTCAATCCCGACCGTTCCCATAATTTCCGGCTGCATATTTGTGTCTCTTCCAAGCGGTATAACAAGCTTCTCAGAATGGAAATTTGCAATTCCGGTAATACCCGCCTGGTCTTTGAAAATTGGATTTAGATTTATCAAAAGATTGTCGCTCACCTGCTCGTTGATTTGGACCTTATCTATGATTTGCATAGGGCCTGTGGTTTGCAGGACCATAGGTTTTTGCCGGAGGTCTATCCCCGCGGCAAAGTTCAACCTGCCATTGTTGACGGCCGTAGAAAATGGAGCGATATTTAATAAGCCGTTTTGGATTCGAATATCTGTCTCAGTTGGGCCAAAGTGCAGGCCCTTATACTCAGCCTTGTCAAAACCCAGTTTGGTTTTTGTATTAAGATTGGCCAGTATTCCTTCCGGCTGGCCTGCCGGATATTCGCTGGCGAAGCTAATGGTGTCTACCCTTTTGCCTTGAAGCTTTAAGCCCCGCGGCAAAAACGGGCCGGCTAAAGTACCGACAGCCGACCAGTCGTATTCACAATCAACGCTACCATCTAATTTAATTATGCCGGCTTTTTTTACCTGTTCAAACCTGCCTTTTTTAATCTTTATTTGCGGGCTTTGAAGGTTGAATTTTTTGACATTGATAGTTTTCTGCTGCGGGTCAATCTCTGCATCGAAAACCAGCGAAACTTCATCCGGTTCAAAAGGTCTCTGGTCAGGGTAATGCACCTTTAGATTCTTAATTTTTGTCGAGTCAGTTGTAACTGTGTAGATTTCTTTTTTAGAGCTGATAGATATATCCGATTCAGCGGTGCCTTCCAACTGCATTTGCTTTGGAAAGGATGCAAATAGAACTAAAAATGGCTGGAGCTTGCGAAGGTTGACATTGTTCGCAGAGATGGGCAGGTTCATAGATTTTGCGGCTTTTTCATTCAACGGTATAACCGCATCTTTTACAGCGACCCGGCCAAGAGTCGCGTCTGCTTTTATGGAATCAACGACAATGAAGTTATTCTTCCGGTCGATAGCAAAAGAAAAATCAATGTCGGCGGCTTGTTCAGAAGCAGTAGCTTCTGCTGAAGCAATCACAACATCTTTAACGGTGGATGAGCCGATAGCTGCAAACTTGTCTTCTTTGATAGAGGCCTGGCCTTTGCCGGAAAGCTCACCTGCTATCTGGTACGGGCCAAAATCTGCGAATTGCCCTAATTCCGACTGGAACTTTCTCAAGTCTACATCGGCATAAAAATTGAGTAATTCAGCAGTGCCGGTGCAATTGATTTTGGCAAATGAAGAAGACACATCTAATTTGTCAAACTTTATGATTTTATTATCAGATGACATTTGAGTTTGAGCCTGGATGGGCTGTGACAGGGAGATTTGCTTTCCTTCGATTATGCCCTGTAGTCCTGAGAGTGTTGCCCGACCCTGGATTCTTCTTTGGCCGGCTTCGGTGGATGTTTGAATATTACCGTCCAGTCGGCCGGCTGTTATTTCCGTACCTTCTTTTATCCCTAAAGTTTTCGGCATTTGCGAAAGAACCGCAGCTAAATCACAATCAAAATCGGCCTTTAAGTCGTAATTTGAATCAGGCCGTAAGAAATCGGATAGAAACTTGAAGGTCGTGGGAACAGTCCCGCCGGCTGTGATATCAGCCCAATCGCTTTTAAGACGCAGCTTGTCGATATCTATCACATCGGCCTTGCGGCTCAGTTTGACATCAACATCCAAAGTGCTGGTTTTTATTCTGTCACCTTTCAACTCGGCAGCTGTTACGTCCAGATTCATTGCGTTGATTATGCCGCTTAAATTCTCAACCTTACCATTTTTAATCTGACTATCTATGTCAGCCGAAACCACCCCTTTGGCCTGAACCTCAAGTCCGGCTAACGTAAAAAATGGCGCAAGGGACTCAAGATCCAACTCGTTAACTTCAACGACAAAATCGCCGCTTGTTCCCTTGAAACTCCAGCCGGTTTTTGCCTGGGCGATTTGGCCGGCTGCATGGACTTGTGAGTGTTTATCTTTATCCACTACAGCCAAATTTATATCGAAATTTGTTTGCTGGCCTACTGGTCGTAGATCCACTCTCGAATTTATCTGCGAAAGTTCAACGGTTCTGTCTTTTGAATCTGTCACCTTTAATCTGCCATTGTTAATGTCAACATCCGCTGTAAGATTGATATTCTTTGTTTTTACGGGAACCGGTACCGGTCCTCTAACATGTTTGATTCCTGCCGCAGGTTGGGCTTTGAGATTTATACTTATTTTTGGCTGGTCGATGGTCGTTTGGCCGAAGGACAAATTGCCCATCAGAATTGAGCCATAGTGCGGTTTTGTAGCGATTTGCCTGACTTGGACGGAAGTCCGGCCGGCATTATCGTTGAAACTAAAATCTGCAACCTTGATGCCCTTGAACCAACCCATTGACAGATGCGTAAAATCTGTTTTGCCGTCGATTGCATTATTAATCCCGGTCAGTATTATTTGCCGGCCTCTCTCGGATGATACAAATACAGGCACAAGGAGAACTGCTAAGACAATGAGAACAGCCGCAATCACCAATATTAACCTGAACACCTTTTTCCATGTTCTTTTTTGCGGCTCAGCTTTAGGTTTTTCTTCGGCTTGCATCATTTTGTCCCCCGGAATAACTTCAGTGCATAAGTGGGTTAAAAGCCAATTATAAACTCCGCATACACAGGCTTAAACGATGAGAAAATCAGTCGAGCATTATTTCGTCTGATTTGTGCTTGACAACCTCGTCGACCTTGTCGGTGTACCGCCTGGTGATGTCATCGATTTGCTTTTTGCCCTTTCCGAGGTCGTCTTCGGTGATAACTTTGTCTTTCTGCTGCTTTTCGAGGTGTTTGTTTGCATCTCTTCGGATGTTGCGAATACCAACTTTGGACTGCTCGCCTGTTTGCTTGACCTGCTGAACAAGCTGCTTTCTTCTTTCCTCGCTAAGCGGCGGAATGTTGAGGCGGATAAGCTTGCCATCCACAATCGGTGCAATGCTCAGGTCACTACTTTTGATTGCGGTTTCGATGGCCTTAACCGAAGTGGGGTCAAACGGCTTTATCACAATCATATCCACCTGCGGCGCTGCCAGGGTCGCCATTTGTTTTAACGGAGTAGGCGTACCATAGAAGTCGGCCTTTATGTTCTCAACCAGAGCCGTGGAAGCCCTGCCGCTGCGAATGATTTTTAGCTCATCATGCAGAGCTTCAAGTGCCTTTTTCATTTTGGATTCTGTATCAGAGACTATTTCTTTAAGGGGCATATGTAATCTCCGCAATCAGCTTACAACAGTGCCAACTTTTTCACCATAGAAGGCCTTGGCTATATTGCCCTTTTTGGAGATATTCAAAACAATAATCGGGATGTTATTTTCCCGACAAAGACTTATTGCCGAATGGTCCATTATCCTGAGATTTTTGTTGAGCAGGTCATTGTAAGATAATTTTTTAAATAGCTTGGCATCCGGATTTTTTACAGGGTCATCGCTATAGACACCCTCGACCTTTGTCGCCTTTATCAGCACATCCGCATCAAGCTCAGCAGCCCGTAGTGCCGCACAGGTATCGGTGGTAAAGAATGGATTTCCTGTTCCACCAGCCAATATCGCAACTCTTCCCTGCTCAAGGTGTCGAAGTGCACGTCTGCGGATAAACGGCTCACACATAGCTGCGACTTCTATGGCACTTAGGACCCTGGTTGGCTGGCCGAGCTTTTCAAGCGTCTCCTGCAGGGCACAAGAGTTGATAATGGTAGCTAACATCCCCATATAATCGGCAGTGTTGCGGGGTATGTTGCTGACCCTGGAAAAAGTTTCGCCTCTGACGAAATTACCAGCCCCGACAACAACGGCGACCTGCGGGCCGAGTTTGCAAATCTCCGATATCCTTTCGGCCAGCGATTGAAGGGCCGAGCCGTCAATTCCAAATTCGCCAGGCCCACAAAAGCTTTCACCGGAAAGCTTCAATAACACACGATTATATTTGCACTTCGCCATTTTCCGTATATGGTATTTCGTATGTTGTATATCGTATTTTATCCGACCTCGAATCGGGCGAATCCTTTTATTTTTGCCTTGCCGCCGGCTTGCTTAGCGGCTTCATCGAGAACCTGAGTAACAGATTTACTATCGTCCTTGACGAACTTTTGGTCTAAAAGGCAATTCTCCTCGAAAAATTTCTTCATCTTGCCCTGGATGATTTTATCTACGATGTTGGGGGGCTTGTTCTTTACCTGGTCGGCGTAAACAGCTTTTTCCTGCTCAATTATTTCAGGTGCGATTGCCTCTTTATCCAGCGCTAACGGCTTGGTTGCAGTGGTGTGCATGGCAATATCGGATGCAGTTTGTTTTAGCACATCTGCAGCGGCTGTCGTTTCGTCACTGGTTTCAATCTGAACCATTGTGCCGACTTTTTGATTGAAGTGAACGTAAGTGCTTATAAGACCGGGGCCGTCGAGCTTGTATTTTGCGTAATCACCGACCTGTATTTTCTCGCCGGTCTTGCTGACTATTTCTGTCAGGATATCGCTGAATTTTTTCCCATCAATGGTGGTCTCGGGAATATTCTTCGCCCCCTCATCGGCTGGGCAGGCGAGGGCATAATTGGCCAAGGTTTCTGCTGCAGCTACAAAATCTTCACTTTTGGCCACAAAATCGGTCTCACAGCAAAGAGTTGCCAAGATAGCTGTCTTTCCATCGTCGCCGGTTTTGCATACAACCAGACCCTCTGCGGTCTCCCGCTCTGCGCGCTTGGCTAATGTTGTCAGACCTTTCTTCCTGAGGATGGTCATAGCCTGGTCGATATCACCGCCTGCCTCCTGAAGCGCCATTTTGCAGTCCATAATTCCCTGTCCGCTCATTTTCCGCAACTTGACCACCATCGAGGCTGAAATTTCCATCATCTTAAAAACCCCTAATTATGTGACTCGGCATTCGTGACCTGTATTTGTTATTACGGCAACCGGCGGTTTCACCGCGGGTAAATACCAACCTTTTTTTGCTTTTTATTATGCTTGTTGTTCAGTTTCCTGCGAGGCCGACTCTTCACCTTCTGTAGGTGTTTCCTCTGTGGTGCTGGCGGCCACAGTTTCTCCCTCAGGCTCCTTGGCGCGGGCAAGGGCCGGCCTTTTCGAGCGAACCCGCTTCGGCGGGCGTGGCGCCTGCTCCTGACGGGCTGAGACCATCGTTTTACCTGTCGCCACCGCATCCGCCAACTCGTTAAGGAGCAGCTCAATCGCCCTGATGGAATCATCATTGGCAGCAATGGCCACATCAACAGCGTCAGGGTCCGAATCCGTATCAAGGATTCCAACCGTTGCTATCCCCAGCTTCCTGGCCTCACGCAAGGCAATACATTCTTTCCTTGCATCAACCACAACAACAGCTCCCGGCAAACGAGACAGATTCCGAATGCCCTCAAGATTGCTTTTTATCTTTCGCATCTCTCGCTTTAGTCTCGATGCCTGCTTCTTACTCTCACTCTCAAGCTCCCCATTTTCCTGCATAGCTTCCAATTCTTCCAGCCGTTGCAGCCGGGAACGTATAGTTCTAAAATTAGTGAGCGTACCGCCGAGCCATCGCTGCGAGACATAGTGCATTCCACATTTTTCTGCAACGACCTGGACCGCTTTCTGGGCCTGGCGCTTTGTGCCTACAAAAAGGACATCTTTACCGGAAGAGACAACCTCAGTAAGAAGCTTTCGAGCTATGAGCAAGCCACTTAAGGTTTTTCTGACGTCAATAATATGAATATTTCCACGCTTTGTGAAAATAAATGGGGCCATTTTGGGATTCCATCGGCT
>CAZOQJ010000133.1:0-6410 GCA_964581905.1 uncultured Pirellulales bacterium | reverse complement strand
CAACTTCATCGGCGCCCATATCAACGGTATCGTTGAATATTCGCTGTTCACCGTCAATGTCAGTGGTCGCGGTGACAGAATTATTATCACCGACATCGATACAGCTCGATGTGGGTAAGAGATGATAGTTGCCTACAACGAAGAAATCATCATTTGGCTCTGTTGGTGTGTTTGCATCATCCCAGTAGCCCGCATTTACGAAGTTGGGCTCGATATCGATATTGCCGATGCCCCAGTGCAGCGTGCAGTGGTGGTCAACGCATGCCTCCTCTTGTCCTCCTTCGATATTACTATATGAAACTGTCATCTCTGTAGGTATGTTGGTACCGGCCCATACCCGAGATGTGTTTATAAGGGCAAGCTGGTTGCCGTCCGGTGCTCTGTTGTTACGGACAATGCAGTTTATTACCTCTGGATTGCTTTCTCTAAATGACCCGATTCCTCCGCCTTCAAGGGATTTATTACCAATCACTGTACAATTGACGAAAGTAGGGCTGGACCAGTAGGCATACAACCCACCGCCTCGGTGGCCTGCTGAATTACCGCTGATAATGCAGTTTGCGACAAGCGCATCGCTGCTGGCGCTCTGGTAGCCCCAACAGCAGATTCCCCCGCCATGCCGACCGGGGCCCACGGCTGAGTTGTTGGTAATTTCGCAATTTGTGATTGTAGGGCTGCTTTTGTAACAGTATATGCCGCCGCCATAGCCAGCATCGGTAAAAGTATTTGAGCTGATGATGCAATTAGTGATTATTGGATTACTGTTGTAGCCGCAGTAGATTCCTGCACCGTTACCGCTGGTGATGTTGTTTGTGATAATACAGTTTCTTATAGTCGGGCTGCTGTTGTGGCAATGTATCGCGCCACCTTCGAAAATGGGGTAACCATTTGTAATTGTTAGGCCGTCCACGACAGAATTTGTATCCTCGCTGTTGTAGAAGCGAAATCCACGTCCCGACCCTTGACAGTCGATTATTGTAGAGGCAACAATATCGGGGTCGTTCGGGTCAATACTCCGCAGGGTAATTGCCTTGCCGCCGAAATTTATGTCTCTGTTGCCAGCGCCTGTGTGAGTTCCGATAGTAACGATTATTACTTCGCTATCGTTGGCCTCGTCAATCGCCTGCTGAATGTTGTCGTACTGGCCGCCGCTGGTAAGATTCCAAACTGGCCAGGCCTCATCTGCACCGATATCAATAAATTGGCCCAAAAGTCGGCTATCTCCTTCATAATCAGTTTCGTAAAACTCCGGGATATAATTCGGGTCGCCTGCATTTATACATCTACTGTCGTAATTGAGGGCATAATCATTGCTGTCGGGATTAATGAAACTCGGGTTGATAGAAATATTGCCGTTTATCCCGGTTTGGTCGCCGATAACGGGATTGTAATTACCGGCTCCATTTCCCCATACATTGTTGTATCTTATTGTAGGTGGGGTGGTGGATGCGTATATGCCGTAAGAGCTGCCGTTTGATGCGATTATATTGTTCTCGATTATGACAGCAGAATCGGTAATGCAGTTCACGCCGCCGCCATAAATTGATAATGCCGTATTTCCGACTATTGTGTTGTTGGTGATAATAGGTATTGAACCACCTTTTACGCTTATGCCCGCGCCATCTATATTATTAACAATCATGTTATTGCGGATTGTCGGATTACTGCTGTAGAATACTCCAATGCCTGCTCCGTTGCTCGATGTATTTTCGGTGATGATATTTCGCTCTATCAGCGGTTCGGAATAGTAATACACGTATATGCCTCCGCCCCCTAAGCCGCCTGCCGTATTGCCTTGAATCAGGTTGTCCCTGACAGATGGGCTTGAGGTATATGTTATGTGAATACCTGCCCCAAGGGCCGAAGCATTGTCTTTAATCTGATTATTCTCGATAAGGCCGTTACTCCACTGCCGCAGATGCAGTCCGCCACCATAATAGTCTGCCTGGTTATTCTCAATAAGATTGCCGATTATAATCGGGTCACATCCCTGAAAGCAGACGATAGCGCCGCCGTCGCCGTGGTCGTTATTCGGGTAATTGGTATCAGGAGGCGCAAAACCATGTTCTATGATGGCCGAATTTTCAATAAAGCTGTTATCAGCGATGACCGGGCTGATGTGGGTGGCAGGGTCGTTCGGGTTATCTGGATTGACGGGGTCGCCATAGATGTAAATTCCACCGCCTTGGCCGGCAGAGTTTCCTATAAAGACATTCTTACTGATAGTCGGTTGCGACATATTGTAGCAGACTACACCGCCGCCGCAGCGGTTCCATCGCGGCCCCTGGTACTCCCAGGACACTAACAGCCACGAGCCCGTGCCGCCGGTTATCGTAAATCCGCTAAGCACCGAGTTATTGTCTTCTCCGCTGTTAAAGGTTACTACAGAAGCACAATTGATGTCAGCCGGTTCATTGCCGTCAATAATCGTAGTTGTGACAATATTGGGGTCGTTTGGGTCGGTCGAAGTTACGGTGATTGCCTTGCCTTGAAAGTTGATGTTCTCACGATACGTATTCGGCTCGACTATTATCACATCATAGTCGTTGGCATCGTTAATTGCTGATTGGATGCTGGAGTATTCGCTCGGGACAGATAGCGTCCGTGCCCAAACTTGAGTTGCGCACAAAAAAAGTGTAGCTATCAGCAAAAACCTCCTCATTTTCAACAACCTGCCTCCAGAAGATTAGAATAATCCAGTTTTATTTATTATAGCAAAAATTGGCTGAAAAATCCAGCTTTTTTCGTTCTTAACGCTGCTCTGATAGCAAAACCTTTACCCTGTGAAATCCCGTTAAAAATCACAGCTTGGCTCTGGTAGGTGAGTATTTTATAAGACATTATTCGGCGATGTCTTCTTTGGGCTTGTAGATGGTCGAAGATTTATCCGCCTGTGGCGGATTTATTTGAAATTGTGCGGAATAGTTGACAAGAGGATTTTCAGTAATCGAAGTAGGCAACGCCAGCCGAATCATTACCGGACCAGTCGAGCTTGATTGTTTTTGTTGCGGGCCTGTATAAATAAGCAAAATTACCGGTTGCATTAGCCGGGAATTCTTCGTTGTTGCCTAACATTTTCACGGTTGTTAAATCGTTAAAGGAATTTTCAGGAAATTTGCGAATGTATGGCCCTAATCTGTACCCCGCTGTACCGGGAGTGGCTGTTTGGCCGGATTCATTAGATGCTTGCGTTAGTTGACTCACAAACGTCAGGGCAGATGGTGTCGCTGTTATATCTCCATTAGGGTATCCCGGTGGGACGCTGTTATGCTGAACGGTATATAGCTCGATTCCGCTTCGCAATACGCGTAGATTGCTTTTAACAGCAGCTTCTTTGGCCCGTGTAGCGTGTGACTGAAACTGCGGCACGACAATAGCTGCCAGAATCCCCAGCACAGCTACCACTATCATCAGCTCGACGAGTGAAAACCCTTTCTTCATCTCTTTTCATTTGTATTCGGTTGTGTATTACTGGAAAGACAGACTATCGGCCTGATTTTCTTATCGGCTTATATACTCCGCTGCTTAATCCGGCTGAATACACATTATGGGACGGTTGATGTATCGTGAAATGAACCGATTTATTTTATAAAAAGTCGGCGGGTTTAAAGCCTGCGGGTTTTAGATTCACCTACAAAAATTTGTTTGAAGCTGTGCATTGTTGTTATAAAATGCCGGATAAAGACGGTTTCAAGTAATTAAAGGGATAACTTGTTGTGTCAATTCCGATATTTGTTACTTTTGTTGCTTATTTTATAATTCTTTGAAGTTGTTGCTGTCGTTAAGGCCAAAAACAGCGTATAGGCGGTAGAAAAGGATTTGACAGGGGACGGGTGATTTGTGTACAATGTAGTTAACGGGAAGTAATTTTGCGGGCGTAATTCAGTGGCAGAATGTCAGCTTCCCAAGCTGGACGTCGAGGGTTCGAATCCCTTCGCCCGCTTTTTTATGACTTTAGACTGTTAGACCCTTCTTTTATTTCTTAGAATCAAAACAAACAAGGCCCCCAACCCCAAAAATCCAACTGTAGCGGGTTCCGGGATAGGAGGTATTTTTTCTTTCTTTAAGTTCTTGAGAAAATAATAATTGTAGCAGTATGGTGAGCCGTAAGTATGCCAAAACCAGGAGTAAGGGGTTCCAAACTCGTACCTGTGATATCGCCATTTATATAAGTAGGACCTCGGCTTAGAGCAGCAATAGCAGATAACATAGTTGTCGATGGGTATTTGCCCGATGTACCCGGTATATATATTGCCTGGCGAAACCGGCTGACCTGCAATCGGGTAATTCCAATTGCAATCATACCATGGTGTGTATATTCTCCATCTGTTTGCAAATCCGAATGCCTGCACCGGACTTCTTCCAAACAAATTTGGATAGTGCTGATGTCCCAGTATATAGTTTAATTCTCCCAGTAATTTGTATTGCACTCTATCGGGATAACAATATTGTCCCTCATTTAAATAAAGATACCACCACCTATCATGGTAATCTCCTGTTTTAAGATAACCATACCAGCCATAGCCGTTGTGCCTGATTGTTATAAATTGATTAGGACTGCCTGCATACATGCTGTTAACTAAATCAAGAAACTGATAAGCATCCCGGCAATTAAAGTATATAGGATGGTCACAATCTGATTTGACAAATACTGCATCGACTCTAACTGCTAAGCAAATTAATAGCAGAGCAGCTAATCCACCGCTCCAATTGGAATTGACAAGCTTTGGCGTAGAAGCTTGTGGTTGTTTGTTATTAGCTGCAAATCCAGCTAAGTTTTCGAACCGTGCTCTGTGTTTTTGTAGCTCTACACTGCTTGTTTGAGCAATTACACTTTTATCATCCTTGATTGTGCCGGGCATCGTAAACTCTCCTTAGTTAAAAATGCCCTTAATTGCTTTAGGTGCTCAGCGAAGATAAGCTTCTGGAGAATCAATTTAGTATGTTTATCGGACTATTTTAAACAGTAATCAACAGTTTTTTTAAAATTTTTTTATTTTTATCAGTTTTTTGATAGCTGTCATTGCGGGACCCCGTTTATTGGGGCGAAGCAATCTCATATATTGTAGTCTGGGGTTATTGCGTGGATTTTGTTTATTTTCGCCACATAGTCGTCAGATACGAAAATTAACAAGAAGGTTGTTAGTTTTCTTTGCTTGGCGAGTGTTATTGATATTTATTGGCATGTTTGCTTTGTTGATTTGTGGAGTGCTTTTTTAATCTAACCTTATTCCCTGCTGATGGAGCCACGTTTTTAAGTCCCCCATCTCGTTGTCAAAAATCTCGTTGTCATAGTCTTGTTCCAGTTTATTGATGATGCCGGCTAATTCTGGCTGTTCCTGCACGACCTCGGTCAATCTCTTTTCAAACTCATCGCTGATGAGCATCAATTCATCATGTTCTGTATGCAGTTGCAAAATTGCACACAGCCGTCTGATTACCGTTTCTATGCACCTGGGATTGCGGCCATGAACATAAGCAGGCACGGTCGCCACGATGCTGGCCATACTTATATCATGTGCATTACAGTTGGTCATCAGGTATGTAATGAAGCTTGCGGGGCCTTCATAGTTCGTGAATTTTACGCCGGAATTCTGTAGTGTCTCTTTAAGTTTCTTATCCGAGACCGAGCAGAACAACCACGGCTCGCGGGTGTGGGGCACCAGGCCGGAAATGCTGCCTATAAAATAAATCTCTTTAACGCCGAAATCTTTGCACAGACTGAAAATACAATCGGCAAATTCGGCCCACTGCAGGTTCGGCTCTTTGCCCGAAAACAATATTAGTTCACTTTTTTCGCTGCAGAAAAACTCATTTATGGGGACCTCGAAAGACTTTATCAGGCCGTCTTGAACTATCGCGTGAGGACGAAAAAGCGATGTTATTTCCATTGAGCCGGGCAGATTATAGATATAAAACGACTCCGGCTCGATTTCGGCAAATTTCTCGGCTGACAGTTTGTCAATCAGGCATTCTATTGTTCCGGTAGAGACATTGCCGCCGTCCATCCAGCCGGAAAGGCTCAGCAGTAGCCGGGGCTCACGCAAATTCGGCCTTTTGAGGATTTTTAGCTTATTAGCCATATTGTCCTTTCGTTCCGAAGTTTCTTACTTCTTTATTAGATATCGGCTGTTTATGCCAGGGCACGTTTGAAATTGGCTTTGTTTTGGCTTTGATTGGCTTTGAATTGGCTTTGTTTTTATTGGCATAGTTCATTGTTCGTAGTTCGTAGTTCATTGTATTAAAAGGACTTGTGTTCATTTTAGGAATCCAGAAAATTGGCTTTGGGATTTTTGAGCTAAAAATCGATGTTCATTTTCATATCTCTTCATTTTACAAGAGCTTACGTTTGCCTGATTTTTAAGAAAATTGGGTTTGTTTTGCATACTTTGGTCAATTTGATTGACCAA
>CAZOQJ010000132.1:0-6411 GCA_964581905.1 uncultured Pirellulales bacterium | reverse complement strand
AATTCGTTCACCAGGTCAGCACCGTCATCGAATGTAATAACCGGCTTATGGTCGACTGCTGCATTGATATGCTTGTAATAGGTACTGCGGTTTTCGCCGCAGATAGCAAAGACTGATATCTTAAAATCTTTAACCAACGAAGCTGACACATCGTCCTGTGTGCTAAGCGGATTAGATGCGCACAAAACGACGTTTGCCCCTCCTGCTTTCAGTGTCCTTGCCAAATTAGCTGTCTCAGCCGTTATGTGCAGACAAGCAGATACGTTATAACCGGCCAACGGCTTACTTTGTGCAAATCTCTTACGTATCGCCGCCAGAACCGGCATATCATTATCTGCCCATAAAATCCGTTTCTTGCCCTCAGACGCCAGTGACAAATCAGCTATGTCGTACTTCATTTATTAACCCTTTCAAAAATAATGACCTGCTGCCTCGACTTGCGTCGCGAGACGCAGAGGCAAGGAAGCGTTTATTGTAAAACCATGATGTGAATTTTACAACTGTTAATTTGCAAAAAATAAAACCCTATTTGGCCTTGTGCTTTTTGCGGGTCACTGTCTGGAAAACTCTGCGGTGGTACTCCGGCCATGCTTCAATTGACCTTATACTCTCGCATGCGGCAGTGAAATATCGGTCAGACTTCGTCGCCCAGACGAGTTAGACTAACGACGGCCACCTGCTCGCCCTGCTTCTTTCCTCAAAAGTTCCTCATAAAAATCCAGTCCTCCCGCTCCTGTAGCCCGCCGTCTGCGTCCACCCTTCGTACTACCCCATTCTCGCAAAGGTTTCTTCTGTACCCTTAAGGACCTTTGGATGTCACTATATAAGGCCTGCAATTCTCTGCTCCAATTCAACGTTTTAACAGGCATATGCTCTATATTTACCCCATCAGAGCTGTAGAGCATATCATAATAATCCCTCGCAACAAGTTTCCTGCCGCCGGACCAATCATTCACTGGTATAACATCAACAAAAACTGCTCCTGTATCATAATCAATTGTCTCAGGTGCTGTAATACCCGACTGTTGCTCTTCAGGTTTCAACCCAACAGGCTTAACTTTACCGATAACTTCTCCTTGTTTGACCGGAAACCTCTCACTGTACCAGTAACCCAACGCATACTTACAGACCTCCACCGTAACGGTCTTGGCGGCCTTTTGTATATCGCTCGCGAAGAAATACGACCTCCCAGGAATATCTACCATCTCCGTTACATCAGAAAACCCACTCCATAGAATAACATCGTTTTTGTGAGATTTGTCTTGTTCACTGAGCTGATTCGTCCCCGCTATCGGATTAAAAACACCTAACCGAATTCTATATCGGTAGCTTTTTTTCGGTTCAACTGTATCATCGTGAGACCAGAATACTAACGGCTCGCTCATCTTAGCAAGCTCCGTTGTTGGAGAAATCACAATCGCATTAAGTTCATCATAAACATCCTCTATCGATGTTACTTTCGAGGCATCTCTGCCTGTCTTTGTTGAAAGTTCTCCTTCACTCTGACGGAACCCATATAGTTTTTCTGCTGCTGAAGCTGTTCTATCAGAGGCTCTTCTTGTGTCCGCTGTGCTTGAAGACCTATCACTACGGGTTCTCCTTGTGGTCGTTCTACCGCTGGACCTGCTGCTGCCTCCTGCCCCGTACTCACCGTGGCCTCCACTGGACCGTCCTGTACGTGTTCTTGTGTCAGTCATCCCCGAACGCCGCTCATCCTGTTTTTCCTTAACCTCTTTCTCACGCTCCTCTTTTGCTTTCTCCAAAGCTTCACGCCTCGCTTCCATTTCTTCCTGTCTCTGCTGCTCTAAGTACTTACTATGCAGCGTGGGAGGAAACCACTCTTCATGTGCGGAAGCTATCATGTAGGCCTCCGGCTGCAATAGGTCTATCGTCGTTTCCGGATTATCAAATTTAAGCATCCTTACGGTTAACCCGCCCGGCGGCAAGTCCTGAACACCCTCTATAACTTCAAATAACTTGTTGTAAGGGTCAACCCTGGTTCGAGGCATATTTTCCCAATCGCTCCAGGTCCCATCACCGTTTAGCTCTTGTCTTTGAAGCTGGACTGCCGCAAAAATCGGCCTCGCAAGGCAAGGGTCATACCATTCTTCTTTCTTAACTGCCTTGCCGGCAAAACATTCCTGAAATCTTGCGTACAATCCTGCAACATCAAACTTTCCTTCTACAGTTACTAAATCGATATCATTTGGCCCGCTACTTTCTTTCTTATAAGCATTTTGCTCGTCAACAGCCCTCGCTGGTACAAAGGCAACCGCTCTGATGCGTCCAACTGCTACATCATTGACTTCACCAATAAATGGAAGACTATATTCTCCTGCAAAACCTGCTTCCAGTGAGCTACTGCTTGGCATCGGTGGATACAAATTTGTGTCAATATCGCTTAAGGGTGAATCGAATAATCCTGTAAAACCATTTTGTAATTTACGCCGTATTCCCCCCCTGACAGGGTCGTTCGGTCCTATAGGACCAACTAATCGCGGCATATACGGCTCCGGTGCTTTAGGCGGCTCATTTAGCCTCCGCCTCAAAAGCTCAACTTCCTTACTTATCTCAACATCAACCTTACCGGGGCTAAGCATCTTGCCTCCATATTCGACCTTGTTGGGGCCGAGTATAACATAGTATAAAAGCAGCACGGCACACACAACCCCAACAACCGCCAATACTATCTTTTCAATATATGCCTCGAAAAAATCGATTATTTTACTCAACATATCTTATATCCTGTGGCTTGCATGAAATATTTTGTCTCGGCTCTTTCATCGGCCTACTTTCTTCTTTGTTTTCTCCTCTGGCTTTTGTGCTTCTTTAACAGACGCCGGTTTAATCTCTTCATAGCCGGCTTTGTTGAACATATATTCGCAAGTTAAATTCAGCTCTACCACGGCCTCATCGCCATAACGGTAGTAACTGTCCTCTCTGTCCTCTTTGCTAATCGAACTAATATCACTTTCCAGCACTGTTATCTGATTGTGCTTGTAAATATGCTCTCGCTCATTGCCAAGGAATCCCGCGAATTTATGCTCCTTGGCGCTACAAAGCTGCTGCATAAACGGCAAAACCGCTTTTGTGCTGACTATAACGACAACATTAAAATGTATAACGTCAATATCATTATTGCAACATCTTCCCGTGTAAGGGTCTATAGCCGCCTTTTCAAGTGAAAGAATATAAACGGGCCTATCAGCACTTGCTTTCTTGGGCCCTGCTTTACCAGACTGCCCCTGACCGCCATATGAGCCAGCTACCCCACTTCCACCCAGGTTGAAATATACACCTATAAGCCGTTTAACCGGAGATGTCAGAACACTGTTCGACCCAGCTTCGCTATTCACAGCACCTATCGTATCGATAACATCTTCGAGAACCCAGTAAGCTAACTGGTAATACCAGCAATCCTTAACTGCCTCATTTATTCCACTCTCATATTTATATTCCCTCCAGAATTTGTATCCACTCATATCTACCGGAGTTGCATAAGCAGAAGCAGATTCCGCTCTCTGTCGGCAAATCTCATCTACTACCGTATCTTCAATATTGCTACGCGTACCATGTGAGGTTCTTGATGATTTCATTAAAAGCCCTGTATAGAAATCCGCTGACTGACTTCTGCTATCACCAGAACGACCGGATGATTTCTCCAAAGCCCTCGACAGCTCGACTTCTGTGGGACAATCACGGCCATTTATACCAGTGACCAGTGCCTCCAACGCAGCGCAATATCGCTTGCCAAAATCCACAAATGTGAATTGGGATTTATCCTGGGGCTCAGGGAATATTTTATAGCTTAACAGCTCTCTTTGTGTACTTCGCTTTGCTAAAAGCGCTATCTCATTGGCATCGCTTGCGTAATCACGCTGACGTTCCTGCTCCTTTTTCCATTGCTCACTGGAAACAGCCTTTTTACTCAGGGACTGAATGCTTTGGCCTATTTTTGAAACACTTTCACTTTCTATCCGTTTTTTGAGCTTACTGCTCATTAATTGGGTAGGTATTAAAAGAAGCACACCAACCAGCCCAATAACAACAGGTACCAACACCGCTGAATTACTCTTAAAAATACTTAGTTTTTGAATAACAACTTTGAAAATATCCATTTTAGCCTACCAGTTTATCTCATTATTTGCCTCACCTTATTTTTACCCCTCGTGATTTCTCCTGAGTCACTGCTCTACTTCCTTTATCATCCCCCGTCTCTAAAACTTAATTCTTTTCCTCAACCTGACCTCTTGAAATTTAGCGATTAAAACGAGAAGCATAATCTGATGAACCACTCTTGACAGGTGCCGCGGGGGCCTCATGGGCATCTTTCCAGATAAATTTAGCTTTTAACACAAACCAATGGTCATTGACCTCATAAATCTCTTTGCCGGTATGCTCATTGAGCATCGGTTTTCCATCAGAGTCCAGCATAACAACCGTGTTGATTGTCTCCTTTGTCAGCGGGTCTATCAAAATCGACTCATTACTTTCTCCCCCTTTTATCCGTTTACCTCTGACGTCTGCAAGCCCGATTCCAACTGGCATCTCACTATCTAAGCTGACCTCATGTATCTCCAGCTTGAAATGGTCTTTGTCGGTCCTCTCGTACAGCTCAAACGGAGAATTGCCATCTGCAACAATTTTGTCGAGGTGCAGCAGTCGATTAATAAATCCCCATTTACTCTGGTCTTCTTCCACTCCGGCTGGCTGCATCAGTTCTTCTATATTTCCATAGGGACTATACCCCGTTATAATTACTAAAAATCCAAGTCTATCTTGTTCTGCACTTTCGTCTATTGCACCCTGTCCGGAATACAACGAGCGCGACTTTGATCTTGTACTACCTCTGATTTTCATTCCTTGTTGCTCTAACATTTTCAGATAAGCTTCCTCTTCTGCTCCACTGCCAGAACCTTGACGGCTCTTCTTACGTAAACTTACTTCGCCAAACTTCGCAGTTTCAATATCACTTGTAAAGCGAACCGACATGCCTGTTATAAATATTTGCTTTCGTTGCTTGCGGTCAATCTCCAAGACCCCTTCTGCATCACCATCATTAAAGGCCGAATAGAGTTCTTTCTGTTCGGGATTATTTTTCTCATTCGGCAGAGCTGATAATACGGTTTGCTGTAACAATGGTACCACGTCACGATGCGCAAAGGGCTCAAACTCCTTTTTTATCATCGCTTCATAATCCGCACCTTTGCTCAGTTCAGCATCAAGTTTTCCCTGGGCCTGCTTGGCTTCATTAATGACGCTGCTGGTTTCTTGTCGAATTCGATTGTTCCTCTCATAACTGATTTTATCTAAACCGGTTCTCGCAAAGCCCAACAATGAAACCAGAAGTAGAATTGACGCTGCAGCAATAAAATACTTGCTTTTACCAGCCCAGGCCATTGACCTCGCAATACTGCGGGGAAGCAGATTGCTTCTTATTCCGGCCAGCCCCAGTCCTTGTAAACCAAGGCCATAAACAATACCGAAATCGCACACATTCTCGTGGAATTTTGCCGGCGAGACACCAGCACCCATAGCAAGTTTTTTGAAGGAATCCGGCATTTCGACCGGTATTTGAAGAGTCTGCTGGAGATATTTCACCAGCCCCCGAAGCTTCGTGCCACCGCCCAGAGCTATAATCTTCACCATCTTGGAGTTGGGGTTGGAGCTGGTGTAAAAGCCCAGTGAACGTTGTGTCTCAGAGACCAAATCTGTGAAAACCGGCCTCATCGCCTGGAATATCTGTCGGGCATACTTACTCACTGCGGCCGTACGCTTTAGTTTTTCTGCCTTTTCAAAATTAAGTTTGAATGTATCTGCTATCGCCTTCGTGAAATTATTACCGCCTATAAGGATACATCTCTGCCAGACCGCCGACTTTGTACAGACAACCAGGTCTGTATTGTCCGCTCCTATATTAAGAACAACAATAGCTTGGCTGTCGGACTTAAACAAGTCAGGTCGGTCGTATAACAAATAGTTATACAAAGCCATCGGTGCCATCTGGACATGCTGAACCTGCAGATTTTCTCTGCTGAAATGTTCCAACACTGAATTGACAACTTCATTCTTTATTGCAAAAATGCCAACTTTGGTTTCAGGACTGTCTGCTTCTGTCATCAGCTGCCAGTCCCACTGTACATCGTTGATGTCAAAAGGAATCTGCTGTACTGCCTCGAAATTGACTATTTCAGGAATGCGTTTCTTCTCCACAGGAGGAAGCTTTACAAACCGCGCGAAACTGTTTTGGCTTGGAACAGAAACTATTAATTCATCTTTGCTTAAATTATGCTTGCTTGCAAGCTTGCGAAAGCTTAGCGCAACCAGCTCATCCCTTTCTGCCGGCTTGACAGCTGCCCCTGTAAGAACCTTGCCGTGCTGGATATTGTCGAAGCCGATTACCTCAACAAC
>CAZOQJ010000131.1:0-6459 GCA_964581905.1 uncultured Pirellulales bacterium | reverse complement strand
CGGAAGGCCCCCTGAGATGGACCGGAAAGCCGGCTTCAATGTAGGAAAGGGCTCTGTTGGTAATATCCTTTACATACTTTGTTTCCACAAAGTCTGACAAAGGCCTCGGCTCCAATACTGTTGTCATTTCGTCAATCATTTCTATTTCACTCCTTTTCTGTTAGAAATCTTGTTTTTTCTTTATGGTAATGACTGCCACCATCTAAATTTTTTACCTAATTTTCCCCAGATTTTACGTGCCTTTTCTAAATCCGCGGTTATTTTCTCTTCTCTGCTTCTAAAGTTTTGCCTGAGGGACTTAAATTTAGCCAGCGCTTCAGTCCTCTTTCTGGTAAAGTTTTTTATAGGAGAATACAATCTTGTCATTTCCTTTATCTCGAAACAACTCCTTTACCTTTGCACCTAAGACAAGGCAAGCCACTATCTATTGTCACGCCTGTACCCTCACATTCGTTACACCGGATAGTTTCACCTTTCGGAGCTGTAACCATACCTTTACCATTACAGACAGTGCAGCTAATTCGGCTATCATGATAAACGCCGCTACCTTTGCAAAAAGCACATTTAATCACCGGCTCTTCGACTTCAACTTTACCTGTCCCGTCGCAAACCTGACAGACGGCAAGTTCAGAGAGTAAGTCAAAGGGGTCTTTACCCGAACCCTTACAAAAAGCGCACGTTATCTGGGTCATAGCAGATGTTGTCTGGCTCATAATTTAATACCTCCCTGAATTTATATTTACCCGCCTGACTTCGGCGAGCTCAGTCGAGCCGCGGCGGGTTTTCACTTCCCTAGACCTGCGGTAAAACCGCAGGCTAAATATTTAGCCCCACGTTTTACGTGGGGTTTCCTGGCTGACAAACGCTCAGACACCGACTGCAACTCTTTTCTTGCTGCTTTTGCTCTTCGTTGAGGTCTTCTTTTTGCCCCGGGCCTTACGTGTCCCGCTACGGCTCGGCGAGCCTCCGCCGAGACGAGTTGCCTGCTTAACTGTGGTTACTTTTTCTCCAGCGTCAATATTAGGCATCATAAAGCCGGCTTTTCTTGCCTTGGCCATCGTAGCACTCATACCTTTCCAGGCCTTCCCTGCCTGTGCCATGTCAGAACTGTATTCTTTCAAGAGCTTTTGAGTTTCCTTAACTATACTTATTACATAGCTATTCAGCTCTTTCTTAAGTTCGGCGCTCATATCAGCATGCGCCTTGTTGAATTCCTTGAGCTTCTTCGTAACGAAGGTCTCAATCTCTTTCACTTCTTTAGCAAGCGTGTCCTTCAGTTCTTCTGACATTTGGCTACGTTCCTTTTGGAAACCATCCAGCATTGAGCCTATATCTTTAGTTAGATTCACAACAAAATCGCTCAAACTCTTTGCTTGTTCCTTACTCATCTGTTTGTGATTCTTCTCAAATCCCTTGAGCATATCCTTAACATTTTTGGCTAATCCTTTCACAAAATCAGCTAATGATTTCACCTGTTCCGCCGCCATCTTTTTCCGGTCGCGTTCAAACCCTTTCAAGGTCTTATGGGTATCGGTCACCAATGTGCCCAGCGCCTTTACCCGAACATCGTGGGAAGTAATGATGTTCTCCGCCAGTTTTTTCATGTCTTCAGCTACTGCCATTGCCATTTTTAATTCTCCTTTCAAAACTTTCTTAAATTTTCTGTAAAATACCTAAATTACCATTACTAAACATTGTTACCTTCGGCGTTTCTGAGATTGGTATATTTTCAGTCGTTTCAGAGCTGCCAATGGCACTTATTATGCCTTCAACCTGATTTATCTCGCCTTTGTTGTTGAAAACGGGCTCACCTTTATCCATAACATAACGAAGTGTCCCATCTTTATGAATGATACGATATTCAATTTCAAATGAAGTGCCGCTATCCTTGCATCTATCCAATGCAGCAAAAACCTGCTCCCGGTCATCAGGGTGAATTATATTTGCCCAATGCTGCCTGTCAGCCAATATCTCGTTAGCATCATAGCCGGTAAGTTCCCCAATCTTTCCGGCAAAACAAATAATCTCTGGATTCTCCGAAGGCGAGGCAATATAAGGAACGTCACCAACGGTATCAATAAACCGGTAAAGCTCCTTACTCAGCCGTTCTAAAACGTATTGGATTTTTGGCTCTTGCATCTTACTATGCTCTCAAGTGCATAAGATTTTTTGAACTTTCCCTGCTACCGTTAACTGAGTTTATATTTAAGCTGTTACATAAATTCTCTAACTGACTGTCACAAGGGTTTGGGATTTCAACTTGATAATTTTCAATATTTTGGCTCGACTCTTTCAGTGGCCTGTCCAACTTTTTTCTATTTGCTACTGCGAGAACAATGTTTCGAACTCGAGGAAGCCTGGCAAAACTGCTTATAATACTCCGGACGAAGTTAATCAGATAACCAGCTGAAGTATTGGTAGTCTCTTCTAAGGCCTTATCAAACTCCTGCAATTTACGTCCAATACTGGCTTCAAGCTCCTTTATTTCCTTATCTATCTTTTCTTCAAAACTCCGGCTTTGCTCAAAACGTTTGAGCAATGAACTCACATTCTTGGTTAAAGTCTTAACGAAAATCGCAAACTCAGCTACGGCCTTTGTCTGGCCTTCGGTCAATTGTTCCTGCTTTCTGTTTTTGCGTTCTTTGAGAAAGTGAAACTTGGCGAGCATATTATTCAAATTCATGGTCAAATCCTTTACGAAATTCTCCACTCTTTGTATCTGCTCATTAGCTTTTCTTTTCCCATCCAGTTCCTTCAATGCCTTTTGAGTATTAGCTGCTAAAATGCTCAGTGCTTTTGCCTGCAGCTCATAAAAACCTATAATGTTATCTATAATACCCCTCATATATCTTTTCTAATCGCTTACACTGACTGTTGCACGTGAATGAGATTTTCTTTGAGCTATCCTCTTTTGCGTGGACCGCCAGTTTTGTGCAGACTTTGAACGCTCTCCCTTAAAACCACTGAGCGTATTCTGTACATCTTCTTTTCTTTCTTTTTGCCGAGCTATCCGCTCTTTATGTTGGATTTTGAACTTGGCCAGCATCGATTTTAGGTCTTTTATGCTAAGCTCTCTCCCCTTCGCCAAAAGCTCTTTGAGTCTTTTCGCCATTTTTTGCTGGTTCTTCTGAAACTCTTTTAGTTCGGAACTAACTTCATGTTTTCTCTGTTCCTGCTTTGCAAGGATCTCCGTAATCGCTGTTTGAAATTCTTTAACCCTTTGGACTTCGCCTTTGGCAAGGGCATCTTTGACCTTGCTTAAGTTGTCTCCTAAAGCGTTTGCCATTTCCCTTTGTTCGTTAAGGTAGCCTTTAAGCAAGCTCCTCACCTGTTTTTCTCTTTGGTCCTGAGCTGAAAGTATATCTCGCATCATATTATCGAAATCCTTCTTTCGCAGAGATTCGTTCTTAGCGAGATTTTCACGCAATTCTGCATTTATCCTTTCCCTCTCTTGCCTCGTATCAAGGAGGATATCCTGAAACCCTTCGAGGAGTTGGCCGGTAGTATCAAAAATGGCTCCAATACTTTGAATGCGGGCTTGGTAAGAAGAAATTATACCCTCGACAATGTTTCTCATATCTTCAGCTAATGGCATTGTTTTCTATCCTTTTCTTGTCTGAGGAGAGGTTTTTCTTGGCGAGTCATGCTTTCTGCCCCCCCCACAGCGGTGCATAAGGATGGCTCGGCAAGAATCCTCTGTTAGGTTGGGAATTCGTTCCCTGCGGTTCATTAGGCCGCCGTTGCGGTCAGACCTATCGCCTCGGCGTATTTCAGATAGGTCTCGACTGATGCAGCAACGACTCTGGCTTCGATGGCAAGTATTTCAATACCCACCAAAGAAATCCTTACCCAGGCATCAACTACAACACCTTTGTCTAGGATTCGGTCGATAACTTCGACCAGACTGCTGGAACCAATTGCTTTTTCTACTGCCATTTTAGTTCTCCTTTCTTTCTGCTTTCGCAGGAACTAAATAAAATAGAAACAAAAAACGCACGCTACGTACGTGCGTTTGAACTTAATTGGCTTATATCCACGCCGGAGATTACAACTCGGTTGGCGACGATTCTATTGTTCATTGCCTTTCTGCTGGATATGGCATGTTTCTTAGCGGTTCCCCCTTGCAGCCCCATTTTAAGAAGTCCCTATTTTTAAAATCTCTTTTTTCAATTCCGCCGGCCGAGAAAGACAAAGTCGCCGCTTACTAAAAGGCCACATCCACAAGGCAGCTTTTCTCGGACTTTAATGTCAATATTTATTTTTGCTTCGGCATCATTGCAGATAAGATTGAGAAGCTTTTACCTGCCTTTAGACTAACCTAAAGATAGGTAAACCGGGGGAAGGTATGAGTAGTTAAAGGCGATTTGGGGAATTAAAGTGGTTGAATGGTATCCCTTTTAAAAGATTGGATTTTATTAGTGAGAGATTTTGGCGTTTTCAATACTGATAACTACCTTTACCACCAAAATCGTGGCAGCAAGCAAGGGTATATCCAAAGGAGGGTTGCGTAATAACCAATGGATACTTTGAAACTCCTTTGGATAAAGCGGTGTGATTAATGACTTTGTTATTAAGTGTAAATTCTTTTGGTTAAACAGTTGTTAAGCCCTGGCGGATTGCGTATTTGGTCAAATCTGCAAGGTTATCAACGTTCGTCTTTTCCATGATTTGCCTGCGATTTGCTTCAATGGTCTTAACACTCAGGCCAAGCTGGGGGGCAATCTGTTTTGTCGTTCTGCCCTCCGTTAAGAGTTGGAGTATTTGCTTTTCTCTCGGAGAAAGAAGTTTATGTCGGTTGCCGGTAATATCGAAAATACTGTCTTTTGTGATGCCTTCGAGAACGATGCTTGCAATCTGCGGGCTCAAGTAGGACTGGCCGGCAACCACAGTATTGATGGCTTGAATCAAATCATCTAATACGCATTCCTTGAGCATATATCCCGAGACACCAGCTTTGACCATATCGAGTACAAACTCTCCCTTGGCATGTACCGACAAAGCCAGTATTTTAACTTCCGGCAGTTCACTCTTAATCTGGCGTGTCGCCTCAATGCCGTTCAATACTGGCATAGTCACATCCATGAGAACAACATCCGGTTGTAGTTCCCGAGCCATTTCCACTGCCGTTAGGCCGTTGTCTGCCTGGCCTACTACTTCCATATCGCTGTGTTTCTCAATCAAAACCTGGATACCCTGTCGCAAAATTCCATGATTGTCAGCCACCAAAATCCTTATGCTCATAATAACTCCCTATCGAATCGGTTTTCCCACATTTCTTCCACACTTCATTGGTGCTACCAATGTAACCTGCGTACCATCTCCTGGTTTGGATTCAATCTCTACACTGCCACCAAGATAGCTTAATCTTTCTCGAATGCTGAATAGCCCAAAACCAGTTGTTTTGCCTAAGCCAAATCCTTCTGCGGGCGGTTTGAATCCGACGCCGTCATCGATAACATTAATGCGTATATTGTCGTTACTTTTGCAAATGGAAACCTTCACGCACTGTGCATGGGCGTGTTTGACGACATTAATCAATAATTCCCGCACTGCCCGGTACAGAATAGCACAGACATCACCATCTAATGACTTGGCTTGAGCATCATCTTCGAACTCGGTCATAATCCCGTGTTTTTGCTGAATTTCCTCGTTGAGATATTCCCGCACCGCAGCCTCAAGGCCCAGCTCATATAAGGTAGGAGAGCCCAAATCAAATATCAGAGACCGCATATCACCGATTATCCGGTCGAGGTGTTTATAGATTTCATCCATCGGTTCAACCAATTCTCCCGGTGAACTTTTATCCAGTAACTCACCTAAGTTGATTTTAAACAAAATCAGATTTTGTGTGACGTGGTCATGCAATTCGATTGCAAGGCGCTTGCGTTCGCGCTCTTCGGTTAATGACATTTCTGAAGTAAGGTCTCGAAGCCGTTTCTGATAAGCCAGCAGTTTTCTTTGAGCCTGTCTTTGTGCAGTGATGTCCCAGAAAATACCCAATACCCTTGCAACGTTGCCTTTCTCATCTCTGACAGGTGTCTTGACTATATGGACAACCAGTTCTCGTCCGTTCCGAATGTATTTCTCGTTAATATCTTCTGTTTTGCCGGATTTCATAATTCTTCTGTCGTCGGCCCTGTATTTTTCAGCCAATTCCCTGGGATAGAAATCGTAATCTGTTTTTCCGACAATTTCCTCGGCCTTAATCTTCAAATCCTTAGCGTAATTCTCATTGCAGGATACATAGACCGAGTTCTTATCTTTAAGGAAAATCTTTTGAGGAAGGTTTTCAAGAAGCGTTTTATGTTTATTTTCGCTAACTTGCAGGGCTTGCTTGGCCTTTTTACGCTCAGCGATTCTTCCTAATCGCTCAGCAATACCTTCTATTAATTCTCTCTCTTCACTTGAGAATGGGCCTTCGTCAATCTCCGGTCTTTTTTCTAGGTAATAAACTTCAAG
>CAZOQJ010000130.1:4426-6547 GCA_964581905.1 uncultured Pirellulales bacterium | reverse complement strand
CCGATAATTTTGTCAAGTTTTTGCAGACCTGCTTTTTGCGCAAGGCTATCGTCCTCAATGTCTGTTACGAGCAAGTAGGATTCAATATCAGATTCAGCGAAATCCCTTTTTTCCGGTACATAGAAGGATACGCCGTAACGATGTTTGCTGAACCCTCTTTCTACCCAGCCGTGCAGGCCTTCCTCGCCCATCATCACTTTCAAAAGCGGTATGATGGTCATAAAGCTCAGTGATAAAAGAGCCGAGACGGTTATCGCGCTAAGGACAACAACGATAATCCTCGGCCATTGAGGCCAGACATATTTGAAAACTCGCCTAAAAGACTTCATTTTCTTTCTTCCAGTATTAACTATTATGGAGTAAGCACCTTAACAAACATAAGCCTTTTAGTCAAGTCTTAATATTGTTGACTGATAGTGCCATTTCTGTTAAATCTATTCGTTTTTAAGGGGCAAAAGTAGTAAATGAAAATTGACACTTTCATTTTAGGTGCGTATGAAACCAACTGCTATATCCTGTGCGAAAGCGAGACAGCAAAGGACTGCCTGATTATTGATGTAGGTCTGGAGTCAGGCAGGTTGATAGATTTTTCTCATCAAAATAAATTAAACCCTGTTGCAATTGTCCTGACTCACGGACATATAGACCATATTGCAGGTGTAGCTGCATTACGCACCGAGTTTCCGGCAATAAAGGTTTATATTCATAAACTTGATGCCGGCATGCTCACAGAATCCTATAGCAATCTTTCCGCTATGATGGGAGCGGCGTTCAGCACTGAGCCGGCTGACCTGTTTATCGAAGACAAAAGTGTAGTTGAGGAGGCAGGCATAAAATTGGAAGTACTTCATACACCGGGCCATACGTCGGGCGGCGTATGTTTATATTCAAAGGACGAAGGTGTTGTATTTACGGACGATGCGTTGTTTGCAGATTCGGTTGGACGCACAGACTTTCCAGGCGGCAGTATGGCACAATTAGTAAAGAGTATAAGGGAGAAACTTTTTACTTTGCCTGATGACACAGTTATTTATCCCGGCCACGGCCCAAAAACGACAATTGCTCAGGAAAAAGCACACAACCAGTTCCTGCAATAGCTAACTTCGTGGCGTTTCGCAAAAATGAACAACCATGTTAGAAAATTTGATGTGTTGGCTACATTTGCCTGCATTGGTACTCTTCTTTTTTGGTCCGTTGGGCCTAACTTTATCAAGTTTCTAACCGGACATCTCGACTCGTGGACGCAAAACATGCTGCGGTATCTGGCAGCTTGTTTATTCTGGCTGCCATTTCTTTTATTTCTTATTAAAAAAAAGCGGGTTGATAAAAGTGTCTGGCGACGGGCTCTTTTACCGGCTGTACCAAATATTGTTACGCAAAGTTTATGGGCTGCGGCTTTTTACTACATAGACCCAGCTTTTATGGTCCTGCTGACGAAATTTTCTGTCATCTGGATAGCCGGTTTTTCGCTTGTTTTTTTTGCTGATGAAAGGGAGCTGGTCAAAAGCAAGCGTTTCTGGCTGGCTGTGGCATTATCGGCAATTGGGGTAGTTGGTGTGGTGCTTTATAAGGAGGATTTCACCACAGTTAAAACCATAACTGGTATAGTTATTGCCTTGGCAGTATCTGTTATGTGGGGGGTATATACAGTTTCGGTAAAAATCGCTTTTAAGGATATCGATTCCCGCGTGGGGTTTTCTGTAATCAGTATTTATACGCTTTTCGGGCTTTCTGTGCTTGCGTTTGTTTTTGGAAGACCACAAGATTGCCTTGAAATGAGCGTATGGCCATGGGCCTGTGTTGTCATTTCAGGAATAACAGCGATAGGACTTGGCCATGTGTTGTACTATGTTGCGATAAAACACATCGGGGCAACTATCCCTGCCCTTGTGATATTGGCACAGCCGTTTATGGTTTTTGTGATTTCCAGCATATTCTTTGGGGAATTCTTGAACGGACTTCAATGGCTTTTTGGAGTCGTTTTGCTGGCTGGTGCTGCCTTTGCCATCTGGGCCCATTGGCATTTAAGGCCAAAAGCAATCAGCCACGAAAAAGCACACAACCAGTTCTTCCAGTAATCTTCTTTTGTCGTTACCAATCCCGCACCAATCCCGCACCAAT
>CAZOQJ010000130.1:0-4326 GCA_964581905.1 uncultured Pirellulales bacterium | reverse complement strand
ACCAATCCCGCACCAATCCCGCACCAATTCCGCGTGGGCCCAAGTTTAGATTGGTACTGTATGATGATGTCCCAAGTGTTTACTCCTGCGTTTCATGCGTGGTTTTGCTAACGGACATCAGTGGTTCGCGTTTAAGTCAACAGCATGGCCGAAATTGTGTCCGATAACGGTGGAGCACTATTATAAAAAGGAAAAGTGGGTAAAAATAAGTCCGGTTCTGTGAGCTGCGTAATAGCCAAACATACCATTTTATCACTACTGCGAATAGAAATCTGCAAAATGGGGCTGTTCTATCTAAACCGACGATTTGCCTCTGTCGATACTACACAGGTATTTGTATTCCCAGGGAGATACTGCTACGTCAATCTCTTTTGGGTCAAAGAAAGGCAGAATAGGCTAAATCAACATACTTAATTTAAGGGGTAGTGATTATGGCTGGGAGATTAGTTACATATAGTTGGCGATTTTTCGTTATAGCGGTGTTTCTCTGCAGCGGACAGGTTTTCTCTAAAGGGGTAATGCCTGAGAAGGAAGAAGAGTTGTTTGAGATGTCTATTGAGCAGCTGATGGAAATAGAGGTTGTCTCGACTGCGACCCTGACGGAGGCCAAGCCCCGGCTGGTTCCGGCTGCTGTTACCACCATAACTGAAGAGCAGATACAGGCCTCCGGTGCCCGCAGCATGTTTGAGCTGCTCGATATTTACGTGCCGAACCTGCAATGGATACGTCATCACTGGGAATCTGACCATCTTGGGCTGCGCGGGATTATAAACGACCGTGACGACAAGTATCTGATTTTGGTTAACGGGCGTGTGATGAACGAACGAACTCATTACGGCGCAATGAGCGAGCGTGACCTTGTGCTGCTTAAAGACATTCACCATATCGATATAGTTCGCGGTCCTGGTTCATCCTTGTACGGTCCGGGTGCGGTATCGATGGTAATCAACATTATCACGTATAACGCTGAGACGTTCCAGGGCACGGAGATAACAGGCCGGCTTGGCGCCGTTGAGGAGTTTTACTCGGGGGAGGTTAAGCATGGACACAAGTTTAAAGACGGGGATGGCGGTATCTTTACTTATTTTGGCGTAGCTGATTATTGGGGTGCCGACAAGCATAATGCCCCTCAGATTTTCCCATTTAATTTTCCCAGCGGGTCGCAGGCGGGTGAACCTTATATTGGTGGTGGACTTTATCCGTTAATGAACAATGACCAAGAGGCCCACAGGGATCTACCGCCTCTGAAGTTATATACCGAAATAACCAAAGGCAACTGGGACATTTGGATGCGCTACACTCGTGGCGGCCAGGAGGGCGTCTGGGACATCCAGGATTTGGCCACCGACCCCTGGGGCTGGGCCGGCGCACCTGGCTCAGCTGTGTCGCTTAATCCCAACACCTATGGTTATCAGCAGGCAACCGGCTATGTTGGATATAAAAAAGAGCTTAATGAGAAGACCAGTTTGGATATGGCATTCAGCTACGATATGTTCGATTTCGAGCGATACGCAGAAAACAGGATAAGGGATGCCTATCGTGAAGATGAGTACTACGCCAAGATATTATTGCGATGGCAACCCAGTGAACGGCACAAGATTGCCTTTGGCGGCGAGTATTCACATCAGGATTTGGGATTAAGGAGCCTCGGCTGGCCCGACGCGTATGCGCGTTCCTCGGTATGGAGTCCACAGTCCTGGGTAGTAATAAATCCTATGCCCTGCTGGTCAACAAATATGTATTCGTTGTTGGGCGAACATCAGTGGACCATCAGTGACAAGTGGACGACCTTTTTAGGGGCACGGCTTGATGACCACACATACTGCGACTGGATGTTCTCGCCTCGTGCGGCTGTTGTATATACGCCGAGCAAAAAAGATACATTCAAGGTTATGTGGGCAAAGTCTGTGCGTGCGAACTTTGAGGAGGAGATGAGAAACCAGGCTGACTCAGGCGGTGGTTGTAGCAACCCGGAAAAGCTTGGCAGCATTGAGTTTCGCTACGAACGACAGCACAGTAAAAACCTTGACTTTGCCATGTCGGTATTCGTTCACTACAGCCTCGAACTTATCTCCTGGAACCAACAAGGTGAAGGCGGCAGCAGCACCGGCGTCGGCACACAAAAGGATTATGGCGTTGAGCTTGAGGCCTCATACCACACCGAGGATACCCGTTTGATGATTTCTCACGGGTATACAAAACTTTATGACTTCGAGCTCGAGCAGGGACAGAGCACACTTGTTACTGCCAAGCCCTATGGCTACGGTGACGATTTGGCCAACTGGTCCAATCATATAACCAAGTTAACGGCTCAACACAAGCTCAATGACAGATGGACCCTCGACGCGTCGCTGCGCATTTACTGGGGGTTCCCAGGGATGGATGATTGGAACAAATACTCACAAGGTCCTAGACCAGACCCAGTTATCGAAGAGGGGTGGGAGCGTGCCTATCGCGGCAACTTCTACCTGAACCTCGGTCTGCAGTACAAGCCGAGCAAAGATCTCACAGTTGGCATCACCGGCTACAACCTGCTCGGTATGTTCAACAGGGATTTCAATAAGCGCAATTACTACGGCAGTTACGGCGATTACCGCTGCCACGCAGCGGCTGTCGGGGTGTCGGTAACCTACAGGTTTTGAAATACAACATAGTGAGGTTTAAGGCCTTTTAGTTCTTGCTGATAGCCGGTCGAAACCACCTTCATATCCGGCCTTATTAGGCTTCTTTATTTGCGGTCAGATGTTAAACGGTTACATTTCTCTGGCATGACTGCAAAACGGTCTACATACGTTGATAGTTTTGAATCCAGGCAAGTAGTCCACTGTCATAGCAAGGTCAAATAGCTGTATGTTGAGTTGGGATTGGGACTTGTTAGAAGTTGTTATTGAAGTGTTCCGGTTTGCCATCGTCACTATCGTAACTTTTTGACTCTTGTTGTTCTGCGCTGATACTAACTCGTTCGATGTGTTCCGCCTTTTTTGTATTGCTGTCGATGGTGGCCAAAACTGCGTTCATCTTAACGTTGCCGGTTGCAATCTCAAACGGAAATGGCATTTGCGTTCTAAATGACTTTAAGACACTCTCGACACCTCGGCCAATCACTGAATCATGGGCGCCTGTCATACCGATATCGGTGATATATGCGGTGCCTTTGGGCAGGATTCTTTCGTCAGCGGTTACAACGTGGGTATGAGTGCCGAAACATAAGCTGACCCTGCCGTCAAGATGATAGCCCATCGCAACCTTTTCGCTTGTGGCTTCGGCGTGAAAATCAACGATTATGATTTCGGCTTTTTGTTGAAGCTGCGGCAGGATTTTATCAATAGCATTATAGGGGCAGTCAACCGGCTTCATAAAGAGACGGCCTATCAAAGAGACCACCGCAACGGTCGGCCCTTTGCTGGTTTTATAATATGCAATGCCTCTGCCGGCGGCGTACTCGGAGAAATTTGCCGGCCGGGCGATATTCTCGTTTTTTTCCAGGGTCTCGATTATATCTTTTTTGCGGTAAGTATGGTCACCTAAAGTAATCAGGTTTACGCCGTACCGCAGTAATTTGATGTAGATTTGTGGCGTCAGGCCGGAGCCGCCGGCAGCATTTTCAGCATTGGCTATTACACAGTCGATGTCTAACTCTGAAATCAATGACTTTAGCTTCTCGGCGACAATTCGTCTGCCCGGCCGACCTACTATGTCACCAATACAAAAAACGTTTAATTTCATAATTCGTATGTCGTATTTTTGCTATTTAGCGTATTCGATACAGCGGAGCTCTCGCAGCAGTGTTACCTGGATTTCGCCGGGATAGGTCATTTCGTCTTCGACCTTTTTGGCGATATCACGAGCAACTTTCACTGCTGCGTCATCGTCAACCTTCTCTGCATTGACTATAACGCGGATTTCTCTGCCTGCCTGAATAGCGTATGCGTTTTCAACTCCCTTAAAGCTGCCGGCGATTTCCTCAAGTTTTTCCAAACGTTTTATATATCTCTCAAGAGTTTCTCTTCTGGCACCGGGCCGAGAGGCGCTGATTGCATCGGCGGCACCAACCAGCGGAGTGTAGGGATTATCCGGTAGGATATCGCCGTGATGGCCGGCAACGGCATTTAGCACAATGGACGATTCGTTAAAGCGTTTGAGATAATTTGCGCCTATAGTGGGGTGGTTGCCTTCAACATCATGGTCAATGGCCTTGCCGATATCGTGCAATAATCCTGCACGCCTTGCTATAGAGCCGTCCAGCCCAAGCTCGTCTGACATAACCTGAGTCAGAAAAGCAACTTCAATGCTGTGGCGAAGTACATTTTGGCCGTAACTTGTTCT
>CAZOQJ010000129.1:0-6724 GCA_964581905.1 uncultured Pirellulales bacterium | reverse complement strand
CAAAGAAATCGTCCCGGAGCTGGCTGTTGCAAGTGATTTTATTGTCGGCTTTCCGAGTGAGACAGAAGAGGATTTTCAGGCAACGGTTGATTTGGTTAAAAAAGCACGATACAAAAATTGTTTCATTTTCAAATACTCACCCCGGCCAGACACAACCGCGGACAAAAAATTGCAGGACAATGTCCCTGTGGAAATAAAGAAAAAACGAAATATAGAGCTGCTTGCGGTACAGGAAAGAATAAGTGATGAGCTGAGCCGTGACTTTCTGGGTAAAGAAGTAAAGGTTCTGGTTGAAGGTTTAAGTAAAAAGCCGTATAAAGACTCGGCAGAGTATGTGGACGCTCCTCAGTTAACAGGGCGCACGGCTACCGACTGGATAGTTGTTTTTAACGGCCCGCAGTTGTTGGCTGGGCAGTTTGTAAAAGTGAAGATTGCAAAAACGAGCCCCTTTACACTGTTTGGTAAATTGTCTGAGCGAGTTTGATAAAGCCGAATGGAAAAAAGTCACGAAGCACAAGACAAAAAAATTGATGTTGTAAAAAAGCATCCAATTCTTCGCAAAGTGGTAATTGCTGCCATAGTCTTTGCTTTTTTTATGGGTGTTCTTTATGCAGTAATGCTCGTTAATAACAATGTATCTTTCATTAGCGATGAGGCCTTTGCAAAACAAATAGATGAGGCAATTGAAAATGCTCTGGTCTGGACTCAGGCGCATAAGGCAGAAATTATAAAGAGGAAAAATCTTGGTCTTATAAAAATGCTTAATGATATTAACGAATTAAAAGCAACCCCTCTTTTTTCGGATATCGTCGAAAATGTCATGGTTTCACCTTTACTGCCGAACTGCTGGAAGCGTCTCATTAACCCAAACTGTCCAACTGATGAGGCGGAATTAAACGCATCAATTAAGGAACAACCTCTCGATAACAAATGGATTCTTTATGCAGTGGCGCCTGATAAGGCAAATATTACACCTGAACAGCTACAGTTATTTGACCCGCATCGATGGTGGGGACGCAGACTTGCACATCAGCTTGACGCGTTGACTACTTTAAGAGAAACAAAAGGGCCAAATGAAGAAATCGATTGGCTTATTGAGCATATTTGCAGCAGGTTAAGAGTCGAACTCACCTTTGATGCATTAGTAGTTGATATTGGGAAGAATTTATTCATTATGAGGGCTGGTCATCCGGAGAAAATTCGCAGGCGATGGATTGAGAGGATAATCGCCAAGCAGTCGCCAGATGGCGGGTGGGACAATAGATGGTTCTGTTTCTCTTCAAACGTGGAAATAATATCTGATTTTGCCAGCCGACAAACTAATCAGCACGACACACTCTTGGCGCTAGCAGTTTTATATATGGTAAAATACCAGTATCCAGAACACTTCAGCTTGAACACAAAGCCTTGATTCCAGGTAGTTTAACCAATTGTTTCATAAAAGGCACGGACAAGCCCGTTAACGCTCTTCGGTGAACTTGTTAATTTCCAGATAAAATAGAGCATATCTGGAATATGCAGAAATAGCTGAAAGCCAAAAAGGCGATTATCAATCCAACCGCGAATACCCGGTTTGGTTTTAATATCTCAGCTGCATCTTTAGAAAGCATCTTAGGCATCACTATAAACAAACCAACCGCCACTAAAATGGCCTGCAAAGGCGTTAAAAGCAATCCGTCAAGAATAGCACCGACTTTTACGAGTGCCACCGGTTTAAAGCCGAGCGTATAAATGATGACCATACTGGTAAAAAAGAAGAATATAAGAAAAAACCTGTACTGGGTTTTCCATGAGTATTTCCCTGCAAGTGATGGCAGACAAATTCTTGTTGAGTCAGCGAGCAGTCGCGGCCAGCCGGCCAATTGCCCGATTTGCGTTGATACGAGAGCTGCAGCACCGGCAAGCATAAAAAGGACCGAGCCGGTTTTGCCCCAGTTTGTTGCGAAGATTTCTGAAAGCATAATAGCAACATTGGCCCCTTCAGGAGCAATCTGTCTTGGTTTTAGAATACCAGCGCCGGCGATTAGAAAGGCACCGGTTACTACAATTCCGATTACCATGGCCAAAGTTGCATCGCAGTAGAGAACTTTACACCAACCCTTTATTTTTTCAGCTGTTGCCCGGCTCATATTTTTCAGCATAGAAACATCTGCCGGCTTTCCGCAACTGCGGCCTTCAGCTGCCCCGTAGCCGGCTCCGAGGACCCAGTATGTGTACCAGACCTGGCTCGCAAAACCGCCAGCACCCCAGCCGATAAGAGGTAATATTTCTTTCCAGGCATCCTTTGCAAGTCCTTTTTCAAGGGCCCAGTCGGGAACGGTGGGTACATCCGGAATCAGGCCGTGGATAAAATCGGCAACTGGTGGGAATACTCGAACAGAGACATAAATGGTGCCGAGGACAATGATAAAAACAAAAATGCTCATTATGATTTTGAGAATTTCGAAGGTGCCTGAGAAAACGACAACCGCGGCAAAGATTGACACCGACCAGCCGCAAATGATTTGAACAATGCGAGTGCGAACACCTATAAAACCAGCTAAAAAAATGCCTGCGGCATTGGCCAGTGCCGCTATTGCAATAATCGCGGCGATGAGCTGCACAATAAGTACAATCCAGACTGCCCAATGGCGTGGACCGGCAATGCGGTCGAACATATCAATCATACCCTCGCCGGTGCAGACGGTATAGCGGGCACCGCTCATACCAATCCAGTATTTTAGGAATATGCCTGTGATGACAGCCCAGAGGACAGTGGTGCCTAAAATAGCGCCGGTTCGTGTTGCTAAGATGACCTCACCGGAGCCGATATACTCGGCACACCAGACCATTGACGGCCCGACCAATGTGAGAATTGCCAGACCTGTGGGTGGCTTGCGAATTATTAGGTCATTAATCTGATTTACGTCTTTTTTCATAAGCTTTGGCGCTCGCTAATGCGATTTTGACCACGACTCAGAGGTAGTCGGGCTGTAACTTACAGATTTATATGTACTGTGTCTATGGATTTTTTAAGAGCTTATGACAAAATTGTCCACTGCCTTCTGTCATTCCCGCGAAAGCGGGAATCTACTTGAAATTTGAATAAATAAATAAAAATCATGATTTTTTTAGTTTGGATTGTTTTGCGACGGATGCGATTTTATTGGACAGTTAAATTAGCAACGGAGACAGTTTGTTCACCTACTCTATATATTGTGTCCCGGACAAAAGTAATTCGGCTATATGGTATTTTGGTTTATAGGTCGTTACCTTGGCGGCAAACAGCTCGACTAAAGAAAAAAACTTCACTCTGTCGATACTTGTCTGGCGGCAGTCAAGATTGCATAGGTTAATGGGGGATTTACATGAGTGTTGAAGGATGTGTTCATATGAGTAAACGGGAGTTGATAGACTGCATTTGTGAAATCAACAAAAGTGCCAAGCCGCGGTTCCTTGTCCTCTTTTCTGAAGAAGAATTGAAGGCTTATCTTGAGCATCTGATGGAGCTGGATTTAGAAAAGTTGGCTGTTTGCAGTTAACGGCAAATCCGATAATGCAGTAGTTCGCCGAAAGTTATTAAAACATACGATACACTCTAATTTCATCTAATATCAATCATTTTAAGTAAATAAAAGATTTTATGCTAATTGTCTTCGTCTACGCCGGGGACGATTGACTTGCTGATGTCGCTTAGGCCGCGTTCTCCGGAGGAGGTTTCCGGCTGTCCTGATGCTCTGTTTCCACGCCTTTGCGGTGATGCATCACGCTCTGCAGCATCCTCATTTTTTTCGGTTTGCTTTATGAAAGGTATTACCGGCGGTGCCTGTTCTGCAGGTACAGGCGGTTTCACTTCGGTAATGCTGTTTAATTTGAATTCTACGAGCACAGGCACAAATCCCTCAGGAACATAGAAACCAAAGTCAATCCACCTCGCTGTTTCATTGGATTGGGGGGCTTCTATTGTTATCTTTTCATTTAACCTCTTTTTTTGTATCTGGTTCTGTGCTACCAAGTAACCGATGGGATAAGCGTTTTTACCTTTTCCGATAAGCTGGTTTGCTTCGCTCTTTGGTGTGCAAATCAGTCTTAATTGTGAAGTTGTGAATGTCCTCGCCTGTCTTATCGCAGCTCTTTTTATTCCAACACGTACGATTATGACGTCGTATCCGCTTTTTTGTAGTGTGTTACCGTCTGAATCTTTTATATCTTCAGGGGCATACCATGCTGGATTTTTCGTTGGGACTTCTATTGCCTGTGAGCTGGTGATAGTTGTTATCTCGTCTGCTATAGCGTGTCGATTCAGGAAAACCTGGTCCAGGAAAGCTGGATGCAGGGTGGCAAAACTTTTCTTGTCAGCTATAGCGCTAAAACTTCCATTACTTAACATGCTGAACCAGCCCGTTGCGAAACCGTCGGCGCTCAGCAAGGCTTTACTGGGCCTTTCCGCATCCGGATTTCTTTCATCAAAGCGCTGATAAGGATACTTATTTGGTAACGGGGCCATTGCAAGTACTGTAAGTAAAATGCCGGATAGAATAAGGCCTGAGAAAATTCCACAGACGATGCGTCCGATACGTTCGGGCAAAACTCCTAAGTCAACTGGTTGGTGGGTTAAAAATATAAGGGCTGTTTGTAGGATGGCAAAGGTCAGGATAAATATCAATGCAAAACAAAGCGACTGAGCCCAGGGTACAAGTGCAGATTGTTCGGGGCTGGCGCTGCGGCTGACAAATACACCTGCTAATGTCTCAAAGTAGCCGAACGCAACTACGTTTGCGCAAATAGTAATTATTATCGTGGCAAATGCTCTAACAAGCGTGCCTTTTAGATACTGATAGGCAGCACAGCCTGCGATGATTAGCAGTATAATTAAGCTGGCCATTACGGTCTCTCCGGTCTTTTATGGCTCATGGTGATAATGTTCTTGTTTTTATTTTTTAGGTTTTGATAGTGCTCTTATCATTTCATTTATATCTGTTATCCCGGCAATGACTTTTCTCATTGCCTGCTCCTGTAGATAAAGCATGTTGGCCCGTCTAAATAGGGAGGCGATTTCTGACAACGATTTTGATTGTACTATAATCTTTCTTAGTTCGTCATTTAGAATAATGATTTCAAACACACCTGTTCTGCCTATATAACCTGTCCCATGGCAATTTTCGCAGGTTCTTTCTCTGCCGCGTTTATCATACAGGACTTTGCCGGCGCGGTAGAGTACTTTGGTTTTTTCAGGTGCTATATTAAATTTTCGCAGAAGCTTTTTATCCGGGGTGTATGCCTGCCTGCATTCTGTGCAGAGTTTTCTGAGCAGCCGTTGGTTACTGATGCCAAGAAGGGTCCTGGCGACAGTTTTTCTGTCACCGACCAGTTTAATCCATCTGCCCAGTGCTTGCATCACGCTGTCCGTATCGAGAGCGACGTATATCATTTTTCCGTCTTTAGCACCTGCACAGGCAATCTGGGCTGTTTCGGCGTTATCGCAGTCTGCAACGCCAACGATATCGGGTCCCAATCTTATTATTTCCTGCAGCTTTTTGGCAAATGTAGTTGTGCCCGTGTCGCTGAGGGTGTAAATATTTTGAGTTATATTTGGCAGCTTGGCGAAGGGCTGTCTTTCTATTGTGTTTATACTATTCATGAAGGCGTCGTGGTTTCGCAGCAGTGCATAAAGTGTGGTTGTTACGCCGCTCTTATCAGGACCTGTTATAAGAAACAGTCCTTGTTTTAGCTTTTGAAGTTTATTGAGCTGCTCGTACTGCTCGGGCATTAAGCTGATATCAGTTAACCTTATTTCGCCTTGTTTGACTATTTGTTTGAGCTTGATTTGCTCTCCTGCCGTTGACCCGGCTGTGCTTACTTCCCACTCGTCGGCCTTATTTTTTCCTTGTATAATGCTGAACTTTCCTTTTTGTGGTTTTCGCTTTTCATTGGCATCCAGGTCGGCAAGATTCTTTAGAAATCGAATGAGATACTCCGTTTGGTCTTGGGTCATAGCCGGCTGTTTCAACGCAGCACCATCGACATAATAAGTGATGTTATATCCTTGCGGCGCCGGCGAGAAAATAATGCTGTTTGCCCTTTTCCAGTTGGCATCGCTTAAAGTGTCATAAGTGGCCTTATAACCGAAAAAGTCAGGTGTTTTTGGGGAAGGCAGGGGCACCTGATTGTTGTTAGCTGTTATGAAAACGACACTTTTCAGGGCATCGAGTTTCTTTTCCTCGCTGACGAACAGGCTCTTAATATGTTCGGCGGTGAGGACACGGTCATAATCCATAACTCTGGTATTGCGGTGCTTTACATAAGCCAGAGCTGCTGCTGTTATGGCTATTATATAGAGCAGCATGCCGATAATAAAGACGGGTATAACCAGCCAGATTATTGACGTTGCCGCCGCTACACCGAGAATAATACCTGCCCAGAAAGCCTCTTTGGTTTTTATGGCCTTGGCGTCGCTGTACACCCAGCTAAGTAATGGCAGCCACAAAAAAAATAGAACCAGAAAGGTAATGAGTTTAATTATGGATATGTAACCGCCGTATTCGATTGACATTAGTACTAAATCTGGCATAGGATGCTCCATTGGCAAATTCCGTCAAAGCTCATAAGATACCTTCGGCAGTGGTTCTAATCCCCTTTAGTGCCATTTTTAGTTCCTCCGTATTTGGTGCATATTTATACGCATCCTTAGGGTCAATAGAGCCGTTTTTAATCAATACACAAAGGTTTTCTGTAAGGTCCTGCA
>CAZOQJ010000128.1:0-7025 GCA_964581905.1 uncultured Pirellulales bacterium | reverse complement strand
TGGCCGTCATCATTACCTCCCCACGCCACTATTTCTCCGACAGCATATACCGGTATGGGCAAGAATACCCAAAGGAAAAACATGATGACACAACTGTAACAAAATAAGATCTCTCGTTTTTTTGCACCATTTCTCATAGCATAACTCTCCCAACGAATTTCAATTACGTTAATTTAGATTTCCCACATTAAATAGTCAAATACAAAAACGAACCTCTCAATTTCATTATCAATATCTAATCTTCTCTCCATTGTAAGTATTTTTTAAGTCTCTTTTGTGAATCTTGCTGTCAAAGTTAAGTTGTAATTATTTAATAATTTTCCTAAAACGTGCCTATATTCCGGCTGTTCCGAAGCCTAAGTCTCACCAAAAAACCTCTGCGCTCCTTTTGTGTGTACCATAGCTCCTTCGGCACTGGGAACCTTTTAAAGTCCCTGCCTTGGCCCAATTTTTCTTCGAGCCATTCCTCGGTAAACCTCGGCCCCAAACTAAAAACTACCCAGCTCACCGGCGATACCAGGGAAAACGAACTATGATTTCCCTCGTACCGCTTGCGTTCGTTTGGGTCAGGGCGCCACCGGCCTTCTTCTGGGGCAATGCCGCTGCTTGCGGGAAAGTTATCAGGTATCCATAGCTCTGCCCAAAATATAGAGCGAATTATGTTTCTGTCCTTTATTACCTCGCCGACACCTTTGTATTTGTAAGTGTGCCCTCGATTGTATCGGTCCTCCATAATAGTTGACATAGCTTCTGTTTTCGGCATCGAGGGCAAATAATGACCTGTCACCAGGACCTTCGGGAGCTGATACAGGTGGTCGGTCAAGCTGCTGCTACTGCAATCTTCCTGAGTGGGAGGGAACTTTTGATTATCCAAAAAGTAGGCCTCCAGAGCAAGCCCGATTTGGCGAAGCTCGGCATTAACCACGGTGATTTTGGCTTGTTCTCTCGCCCGTGACAGCGCCGGCATTAGTATTCCCATCAAAAGCCCTATGACGGAAATAATGACTAATAATTCAATTAGAGTAAAACCTTTTTTCACTGAATCCCACCTGGCTCAACCCAAAGACAAACTCTAATAATATCCTGATATAAGGATATTAAACAGACTAACAAAAGTTAAGACGGTTTTGTACCAGAAGCTTTTTAATCGCAGTCGCAAAGCCCGGGAGCACATCCAAGCCAGTTTACGGCCATTTCAGCAAAATCTATAAAATCCACTTTGAAATCTGTATTGATATCACCGGGTAAGTTTCCTCGCTTATGCCCGCGGTCTGTTAACGCTAAGCCGTTTCCGTCGTAATCCACCACCCAGAGCCGGTAGCCATCTTTGCAAACCAGATAGCCGGAGCTTTCCTGGTCAAAAATTGCGATGACGTCAATCTGGCCTGTTGGGCAGTCATATCTTGTAAAACCATCACCAATACCGAGTTTTACAGGAAACGTGAGGCCGTTTACGTCTGTGATTGTAACAGTATTATCAGGTCCCCAGTTTTCAGGGTCTATAATATTCACGTCATTTATTCTTACTATGCGAGCCTGATAGTATTCACAGCCAGTCAATCTGGTCTGGTCGAAGATATACTGGTTACTTGCGTCTTTTACCATATCGAGGGTGATGAGCTCCGGCTGGGGCAGCCCAACCGCCGGTTTGAGCAGCTCAACTTCGAAATCGAACATCGGCTCGACCTGGTGTATCTCATTGACATTAATCTTGCCCTTGTAGAATTTGTACCAGCCGGTAACCTTCACTCTGTCCCCCGCAGCAAATATATAACCTGTATTTGGGTCTCTGTTTATGCGACACATTTCATCCAGCAGTTCTTCGTCTGTATAGTTACCTGAACCACCAACTTTAGCGTAATATTGTCCATACCAAACAGCCGTACCGGCATGGTCATCACCTTCGCCCTGGATGTATATCTGCCACTGACCTCCCATGAATCCTGTCCCAGGCGTGGGATTGAGCATTTCCTCGGGATTATTGAGAACAATACCGGTGACGATGACTTTATCCGTAGCGTCATATGTCCCGACGCCATCGGCATCGACCGCTTGGAGTTCCCAATGGGTCACCTCAGCAATAGTGGCACCCCTTGCTGCGGCAACAAGTGTCAAAGCCAGAATTCCCACTAAAACAATTGTTCTATTCATAACTAAATCCTCCAAAAAAAGTTGATAGTTTATGGTTGACTTTGCGCATAAAAAAATTAAAATCGTGCTACGCTATATAAGAATATAAAATTCATGTTACTAAATCAAGAAAAAATTGATTGAAAATGGTAAAAATTTTTGATATTTCATTTTTGCCCTGTTAGAAATAATTTTTCTAACGTGGTAAGGTTTACCCGCCGTAGGCAGGTTAAAAACCCTACTTGAGCTTTCTCCGCAAGGAGTCCATAGGACTAACGGGGTTTATTGTTAAAATTGCTGTTTTTCAGGGGATTATATGGCATCGTCTCAAGAAGTTCTTGTCATAGATTTAAATGAAATGGCTGAGTATCAAAGGCTTTTGGAAGGCCGGCCGCAAACCTGCGGGATGCGCTCAGGCAGGGTGTATTTGCAGCCGGGTCAGGCTTGTGGCCAGCATAGCACCGAGCAAAAAGAAGAAATGCTTATTTTCCTCTCCGGCCGGGGCAAGCTGCTAATTGGAGAAAAAGAGTCCTTTCAGGTCGGCCAGGGCAAGGTTTCCTATATTCCGCCTCATACGCGCCACGACGTCAAAAACACCGGCAATGAACCGCTTATTTACATTTATTGTGTTGTTCCTGTAGGTGGCGGAGCAGAACAATAAAAGAAGCAAAAAATTGCCTAAAAAAGCCGAAAATGGCACTTAAAGGGCTCAAAAGGGGCGATTTAGGGGATTTTGAACAAAAAAGTACAGAAAATGTGAAAAATTTCAAAAAAAATGCTTGCAAAAGTTGCGGTGGGTGTTATAATAGGGGTTGTAAAAGAGTTGTTCTTTTCTTCTTATCTTGGTTAAGGTGAGATGGTAATATAATAACTTTGCAATATAATTTGTAAACCGTCTCCCAAAGGCTGAAGTTTTAATAGCTTCAGCCTTTTTATTTGAGCTGCTCATCTTTTATTTCTCCGGCTCTTGTCCCTCTCTGTCTGGCGTGGTTAGAATCGTCGTGGGATCAGGGTTTTCAGTTCGCTTGTCCCCCAAATATGGTAATAAACGCAGAAAATCCATAAAATGGGGCAAAAAGGCAGGAAATCCGAAAAAAAGTGGAACACAAGGCTGGTTTTGCGCATCTTGTAAGTAGACAAAGAAATAATAATAACGAGCATGCTTGTGTTGACCGATATTATTGATTTATGACCGGACTTCTTTATTGACAAAGGCAAACAGAAAGGTTATAATCTTGCCGAAATAACAGAATTGTCGAAAAACTAAAAATATACAGTAAGGAGTATCATTATGAATAAGCGAAGAGGTTTTACGTTGATAGAGTTGCTGGTGGTTATTGCTGTTATAGCGATACTAATGGCGATACTGATGCCTGCATTAAAGCGGGCAAGAGAGCAGGGCAAACGTGCCGTATGTCTTAGCAATCTGAAGCAGTTGGTTCTGGCGTGGATTATGTATGCGGATGTTAACGACGACAAGATTGTTAACGGATCGCCGTTGTTGGGTGAGCACGGCTATTGTTATGCCGACCCCCCTCAACCTAGTGCGGACGACTATACCTATCATAAGGACGAAAAACCCTGGGTAGGAGTGGGCAAGAGAATGAATATACCATGTACGGAAGATGCGATTAGAGATGGAGCGTTATGGCCATATACTAAGAGTTTGAAGCTTTATCTTTGTCCAACCGGTATGCGTGGGGAGGCGTTGCACTATTCAATAATGGACGGCATGAATGGTTTGACCATAGCCAGAACTGGTTTTGGCCTAATATATCACAAACCGGGTTACTGGATTAAAAAAAGGACTGAGATTTACAGCCCGCCACCGGCATACAGAATGGTTTTTCTTGATGAAGGTTTTTTAACCGCGGATAGTTTTGCCGTTCATGTTGGGGACGAATGTTGGTTTGACGACCCGCCATCGAGACACGGTGACGGAGTGACACTGGGCTTTGCAGATGGCCACAGTGGTTTCCGTAAGTGGAAAGGTATGTGGACAATAGCGCACACAAGGGCGAGGGCGTTTGTAGATACTGATAGTATCTGTACTACACCGGGTGATACGATTGATCTGACGCCTGAGGTTGCTGGTGATAGTAATTTTAAAACCGTGGCGGCGACCTCCGACGATTATGAGGATTTGTACTACATTCAGAAGGGTTGCTGGGGCGATACAACTTATACGCCAACTTACTAATAATAAACTTTTTGCGATTGATGCTTTTTATTAAGATAGGCAATTAAGCAGAGTATTTTGGATTTTCGGCGGACCCATGGTCCGCCTTTTTTATTGGTTTGCAGAAGACGAAAGACGACCGATACAAAAGCTTTTACGTAAAGATAGCTGATATGTACTTTCGTCAGATTTACTTATGGGACTTTGGCCGCAGGGGCTTTCCCCCCAGCCCCCACCATATCCTCTTTACCTCTTGATAGCATCTATCCGTCATACATCTAACCCTAACCAGGGGGATACGATGTTTACCCACTTGTGGCGGGTTCCCTGGATAGCCCAATGCATGAAAAAATTGTACTTGACAGCCAAAAACCATTCGGTATTGTGATTTTCAAAAGAATCGTACATTATGTTCTGCAAATATCCGGGAGAAAAGCTACTGTGCTGACCATTTAGTAACACTTTTTTATGGCAGGGTTAACGTATGGAAATCATGGATTTATTGGAAGCTATAAAAGGACCTCGCAAGCCGGCTTACACGGCAAAGCTGCCGGGATTGATTGTGGTAGTGGTTTTAATTGTAGTAGTAGTCATTCTGTTGAAGACGGCGATTTACACCATACCTACTGATTCTGTCGGCGTCGTACAAAGATTCGGAAAATATAACCGAACGACCGAGCCGGGCATACATTTGATGTGGCCTTTCGGCATCGAAACTGCTACCGGCGTTCCTGTCAAAAGGGTGCAAAAAGAGGAATTCGGCTTCAGAACCACTTGAACCGGGCGTGGATTCGCGGTATCTCGGCGTTGAAGAAATAGACGCTGGCAGGTTGAGTTCCGGTGATTTAATTAGATTAATAGAAGAAAGTGGCGAAAGGTTCTCAAGAGGCAGAATCAGCCGGCTGGCGGCAATAGCCAAGGAGATACTCAGGGGCGAATACGTAATGCTGACCGGCGACCTGAACATAACCGACGTTGAATGGATAGTTCAGTACAAAATAAAAGATGCCAGGCGAAAAAAATGATAGAGTCTGCCAAAGGTTACGCCGCAGAGAGAGTCAACGAAGCCAAAGGCGATATCGCCAAGTTCAGGAAAATATACGAGGAATATAAAAAAGCGCCTGATATAACAAAACAGAGGATGTATCTGGAAACAATGGCAAAATTGCTGCCTCAGATACCCGAAAAATGGATTATTGAACAAGGTGGAGCTGAAGGTGGAATCCTGATGAAACTTGACCTTGAAAATCAGTAACGGAAAACTTAATGAACGTTTTCAAAGAAAACAGGGCAAACTAAGAGAGGAAATAAAAATGGGTCGTATTATTGCAATAGTATTTCTTATTGTTATCGCCATAGTGCTTTATTCGTCAATGTACATCGTAGACCAGACTGAACAGGCAGTCGTGACTCAATTCGGAAAGCCCGTAAGGGTAGTTATTAACCCGATAGAAGGCCGAAGAACGCAGGAAACTATGGACAGACTGAAGGGTAAATACGCTAAAGAGGGAATTGCCGTCGCAGAAGGTGCTGGCTTGCGACTCAAGATACCTTTCATACAGAGCGTACGGGAATTTGAGAGAAGACTGTTGAGGTGGAATGGCGAAGCCGAACAAATCCCGACAAAAGACAAAAAATACATCTGGGTCGATTCTACGGCGAGGTGGTATATCGAAGACCCGTTGCAGTTCTTAAGGTCTGTCGGCACCGAGGAGCAGGCCCATACACGGCTGGATGATATCATTGACTCAAGCACGAGAAATTCTATTACAAAAAGAGACCTCCTCGAAATAGTCAGGACGGATAATCGCGAGATGAGAGTGGCCGAAGAAGAGCTGCGCGAAACAACTAAAGTAGGCCAGGTAACAGAAGGACGACCAAAGATTGTGGCTGAAATAACAGAAACTTCCAGAAAGTCGTGTGAAGAATACGGCATAGGAATACACAGCTCCGGCGTCCTTATCAAGGGCCTTACCTATATACAAGACGTCAAGACAAAAGTGGAAGACAGAATGATTGAGGAGAGACTGAGGATAGCCAAGAAATATACATCAGAGGGCGAAGGTGAATTCGAAAGGATTATGGGTAACAAGGAAAGAGAAGTGAGAACTATTCTCTCTGAGGCGTACAAAACTGCAAAAGAGATTGAAGGAGCTGCAGATGCTCAGGCAACGCAGATTTATGCAGAAGGGTTTGGAATAGACACGGACTTTTACAGATTTTGGAAGACCCTCGAACTTTACGAGCAATATATAGGCGGACCAAGAACCAAACTAATCCTCGGCGCAGACAATCCTCTGCTTGAGTTAATCAAGGGTGACATTCTTGGAACCAAGGGTGATTCTCCGTAGGGGTGATAGTGTTATTCACTAAGCTAATCAGAATTCTAATCGGCGTCTTAATCGCCTGGCTGGTTTTCCACTTTTTGTTACAACTTGGCCGAAAGAGGATAACGACACATACAAACGAGCGGAGTAATAAGAGCCGTGGACGCAGAAAGTTCGTCGAATCTCACGTAGTAGAAAATTCAAGCCAGACTGATGGCAAAGACCAATCCTGATTTTTTAGTCTTTTCTTTTCCCAACAAACTAAACTGGAAAATCCAAGGTTCTGGATGGAAGAAGAGTTGGTCATAACTAGCTGGCTCGAAAAGACTTAACAAAATAGCGGGGGCAGGATTCGAACCTGCGACCTCCGGGTTATGGGCCCGACGAGC
>CAZOQJ010000127.1:0-7185 GCA_964581905.1 uncultured Pirellulales bacterium | reverse complement strand
ATTATACTTTCGTTTAATTACTCAATTCTTATTAAACTTTTTAGCTAAAAAGTTTAATAAGTCAAGCCCCAAAAAGGGTAAAATTGTTACTAAACACACTTGCTCTTTCGTATCTTATTTATTTTCAAGAGGTTATGGCTTATTAAACTTTGGTTTAATTCGCGGATTCTTATTAAAGATTTCGGGCAAAAAGTTTAATAAGAGCGTTGGCGTCGAACTCTCAACCGGAGCAGGAGGGATTTTAGCCGCCACTCTGCTGAAGCGGAAAACGGTTTTGAAAACCGTTGAATTAAGCCGCTCAGCCACTCTGTTTTGCTGATTCTTTGATACTCTATTCATCCGTTATCTGTTTTCTGTCCTCTGTATTCTGTTGTTGTGCGAGGACTTCAAGAATTTTGCTGGCGGTTTCCGGCGATAGCGGCTGCTGATTTTCGATTTCCGATTTCCGATTGTCGATTGGCTGTTCAATCTTTCTGGAAGAAGAATTCTGCATCGAGATGATGTCGAGGCAGGCCTTGCGGGCGGTCTCCTGATTCTCCGACTCGGTAAGGCCGACGAGCTTGACAGCGGCCAGCGTTGCGTAACGGGCAACAAGAGCGGAGCTTTGCCGATATGCAGCGGTAATGCGGCGGTCAAACTGCCCGGCGAAAACTTCATCGGTAAGCCATCGGTAATAAACGCTTCTTTTGACGTTGTATTTGTCCAGCACCTGCTGCTCATCCAGCTCGCCGAGAAAGAGCTCATCGAGCACCGCAAGCTGCTTCTTCGTTAGATTTTTTGCTTTAGTCATTTTTCAATACTCCCAAATCTTTAATAACACTGCCGATGGCAACCGGTTGGCCGGGGCCCGGCGGTTTGCCGTTCGCCGGTTTTGATTGATTTCGGGCACTATCATCAGCCCTTCGACCTTGCTCAGGGCGGGTCGGCTGCTGCTGTTGAGCATTGCGGCACCGGGCGGGCAGCCGCGGTTTATAACTGATGTTGAGCTTCTCGTGCAGCTTGTCTTTGATTACCCAGTCGTAGGCCTCAGGGTCTTTCTCTTTTGCCTTCGGATAGCACTTGTACCAGCCGAGCATATTTTCGATTCTCTTTTCCTTCGACTGGGTGGTTCGTATCATTTCCCAGTGTTGTTCGAAGGTGTAGCCTTTTCTATCGCCATCCTGCGGAGCAGGTGGTCTTTCCGGCCTCGGCGGACGCAGCTTTTTGATGGTCTCGAGGAGTTTTTTCGTTCTCGGGCTTGAGGTGTCATCATATATTTTGTGGTGCTTTATGGCCCGGGTCAGCAGGGCCTTGTCGAACCTGCTGAAGGCGGCGAACCAGTCGGCCAGCGTTATATCGTTGACCTGCCATGTGGGCCAGCGTGGCAGCACCTGCCGGGTGAACCAGTCTGAAAATTCCTTCTTATTCATCGCTCAAAAACCTTTCTGCCGCCTGCTGCAGGGCGGCGTCAGCCTTTTCACAATCCATTTGATAAAAAGTCTTTGGTGGACCACCTCCTTCTTTTTTCTTATCGTTCTTTATATATTCTTGTTTATAGCTGGTTGTTTGCTTAACCTTGGCGGTGTCTTTCATCAAATCTTTCGCATGAGTTTCGTAGTTTGGCGAGCTTTGATAAGTTTCGTAATAGCGAATGGTTATAATGGTTCCCCGTGTGGTCCTTCTTTTTCCTATCAGGTGTCTTTCGCAGAGTCTTTCGAGCGATTTTCGTATAGCCTGGCTTGTTGGTTTTATTGAGGCATAACCTTTTCGATAGCACAGTGCATGTGCAATTTCGTTTGTAGTCGTCAGCGTCTGTCCCCGCTTAAGAGTTCCATCTTTGTGATTTGCCTTGCAGTTCAGCCACGTCCAGAGACATCTGTCCAACAGAGGTAAATTGCCGAGCATATCGAGAAAGCATCTGGGATAGAGGATGTATCCGCCTTTTATTTTCGGTCCTTTCGCTTCCATTTTATTTACCGTTGAAGAATTGCTCCAATTGTTCCGTTGTTTTTTGTGCCTGTTTATGGTCGAGGTAGTACTGGCAGACGGCCGACAGGGCCGATGCCCTTTGGGCGGCTTTTGTTTGTTTCGTACTGCGTATTGATTCAGTATAGTTAATCGCAGTTTCGACGACCTGCTGCTGCTCGTCGCTTACGAAAAAGACAAGCGGATTCAAGAAGCTCGATTCTCGATGCTTGATACTTGATACTCGTGAGGGATGCAGATTAGTTAACTTTTCGATTTGTTTTTTTGTCTGCGGCAGCAGCTTTGCAAGCTCACTGGTTTTTATTCGTTCGTTGAGCCGCTTTAGAAGCGACAGTTTCTTGTCAAGCATATCCTGTCCGCAGAGACGATTGAGCGTTGCAAGCAGTACGTCGGCCTCGCCATCGTCGATGTCCCAGACGACACAGTCAGCATCTTTTTTGCCGAGCTGCTTTAATGCCAGGGCGCGGTGATGGCCGTTGATGATTTGAAAGCAATCCTGCTCTTTGCAGGTTCGGGCAATCAGGGGTTCGTATCGGCCGGTCCGCTCGATGTTGCGAACGAGCTTTGCAAATGTTGCCTTGCTCATCCGATTGGGATTATCCGGATGAGGTACGAGTTTATCCAGCGGGATTGACTGAATCTGATTTGTCATATTTCTCGATTCTACATTCTCAATTCTAAATTCTTATTGAACCATATATAGTAAACCGGCCTTTCGGTCAGCTTGCTCAGCACGTATCTTGTCCTTTCAGGGCCGGGCGGCATCGTTCTGCGTTTACCATAGCTTTGCAGAAAGCGTCTGATTTCAAGCTCGATAAAGTCGGCCTGTTTTTCTGGGAGCCGGTCGAATATTCGTTGAACAAGTTCTGCATCGATGAGCTGATGTTCCTCTATGCCGATGTAACTTAGCGCCTCGATGAGCCGGACGCATCGGTCGGGAGTTTTCGCAGTAAAGGCCTTCATATTCGCTTTTTCAAAGAACGGATTTACCAGTCCCATCACCGCCATCGCCTCGATGATGGGGACATTGAGTAGCGGCATCGTCTCGCTGACTAATCGAGCCGCCAGGCCGAGCGAGCGAAACCTCGGCTCAATGATGACCCTGCTTATTCTGCGAATATTTCTGTTGATAAGCGCAAGTCGAGTGCTTCTATCCAGGCCGACGAATATGTCGCCGGTAGCGGTATTTCGAAGCTGGCAGCATGGCGTAGGCATTGTATAAACGATAACGCCGACAGTTTTTATCCCTGCTCGATGAGCCAATACGGAATCGCCCCTGAGTGCAAAGATGGCAGCGAACGGCCCAAGCCGAGAATCGCGATAGTGATAGTGTGACAGCGCCTCGTAATCCTCGATATTGCCAGGGACAACCTGAAGTCTTTTGCATATTGAGCAGCTTTTTCTTCTTTTATCCATTGTCTATCGTCTTGAGTCTTGTGTTTTATAAATAACTTGGGTCTGGCCTGACAGCTCTTGTGTAACCAGAACGTCCGGTGCCAAATCGAGCAGTATGTCATCGTGGCTCGCAGCCAGGATAAATGTTACGCCTTTTCGTTTTGCGAACTTGTGTATGTTGTGCGAAATCACAGCGGCGGTAATGCGGTCGAGGTTCGAGCAAAACTCGTCTGCAAAGATAAACTTTTTGCCCGCTGCCAGTGCCACTGCCAGGCGGAACCGATATTGTTGGCCCTCGCTTAAGTTTGCCGGCTGATTGAGGATACAAAAGACATCGTTGAGCCCCGCTATGCTGAGCGTTTTTAGACAGGAAAGAAAATCACCGTCTATGCAATCAATCAAGGTCTTATCTTTCGGCAGTTTTATTTGAGCGAGGTTGACTCTGTTAGTAGGGGGGATGGATTTTTCCAATTCGCAAAGCAGGACACTTTTGCCCGCTCCCGATGGGCCGGTGATATAAACGATGTCACCATCATTAATTTGAAGCCGGCAGTTAAAGGCAGCGTGATTTTTCCTGAGCCGGTCAACTGTCAGGCCGAACATCCGGCAAACCGAAGCGACCTTGCTCGCCTCGGCGGGGTCGGTGATATGTCCATCCCAATGAAAACTTTTCGATATATTGTACGTTGGCATAGTAAATTCAATTCTCCTGCGCACTGTTTTTTATGCGCTGTTGGATTTTTTTAATGGTTTTGTAAGCTCGGTAGTACGTCCAGCGTCTTCTTGCAGCGATTTTTTTTATTGGCAGGCCGAGCAAAAAGAACTCTTTTGCGATGGCCAATTCTGCTGTGTTGAGTCTGTTGCGGTTTTGCAGGCAGATAATATATTTCCTATCCATCAGCCGTTTGATAATCCTGCTTATTTTTCGAGAGATACTTGTCTCATCCATTCCTGCCAGCCGAGACATCTGCCGAAAGCTGTTTGAATTGTCCAGATACATCGTCATAAGGAGCTTGTCTTTTCCTTTGAGCAGATTCACCCTGCCTCGGAGCATCTCTATTCTGTCGCGACATTCGGCCTTTGCTTCCGGCATCTCTTGCAGAAGGTTATCGTGAACTTTCCCCATTTACGAGCCCCACGCCATCAACTTCATCCACTTTCTGGTCTGGCCCTCAAAAAGGCAGGGCTGGCCGAAACAGATGCTTAAGGGAACCGCCTTTTTTAGTATTTGTTAGCCTATTTGTTTTATAACTACTTAACATTAGTAGAATTTTAGCATACATTTGAATACCGTCAAGTATTTTGTAATATTTTTTTCAAATTTTTTAGAAAATTAGCTATATAGTGAATTTTAAGCTGATTTTTGGTGTATTAACGCGGTATTTGGGGATAAATACCATGTGAAATATGCGAACCGAAATCCCACGCGGGGTCAAAAACTGGGATAGGATTTGCTATTACGAATTCGCAGCGTAATCGTATAGAGATATTTAATACTTGCGGATTCGAATTCGAGCAATTTGGAAAATTGTTAACTCGAATTCGTTTCGAGTTGCGGCAGACGTATGGCGGATAAAAGTTCTCTCCGTAAGGAATCCCTAAGGCTGTGGCTAAACTTTTAAAAAGATTTTGCATTCATTAACAGGGAGATTATACTGGTCAGCATAGATGTTTTAATATCAGGGACAAAGATGTCGGCAAAGGTTCCCAAAGTAGTAGTGGTCGGCGGCACTTACGTTGATATGGCGGTAAAGTGCGGCCAAATCCCATCGCCCGGGCAGAGCGTTCTCGGCTCATCATTTTCCTGCAAGGCTACCGGCCCGGGGCCGAACCAGGCGGCACAGGCGGCTCTATGTGGATGCGAAGTGCATCTTATCAGCAAGGTCGGAGGCGATGCATTCGCTCAGATGGCCAGAGCAAGTCTCGCTGAGTTCGATGTTAATACCGACTATGTTTTTACTGCTGAGGCAAAAAACACCGGAGTTGTCGTAACGCTGGTTAATGCCGAAGGTGAAAACGCCACGTGTTACTACATGGGAGCAAACAGCGCTTTACAACCGAGGGATATTGACTTTGCTGAGCAGCTTGTTTCTGAAGCTGATGTGTGCCTGATACACGGCCGATTGCCACAAGATGCAATTGTAAGGGCCATTTGCTGCGCGGAGGTGCACGGCACAAAGGTCATATTCGACCCTGTAAGGCCGATAGAGCAGCCCAGCCGAATAACTCACGACCTGCCGAGCGAGTATTTCTCGGTCGATATCATGATACCCAATCTTTACGAAGCAGCCGACATCACCGACCATTCCGACGCGGGTATCCGTACTGCCAAACTAATCGGCTCTGACCTTGTAGCTCGTGGAGTGGGCTGTGCCGTGATAACGATGGGCAAGCGCGGCTGTATGATTGTTGACAGGACCGGAGCTGACCATATTCCTGCTTTTGAGGTTGAGCTTGTTGACCAGGCCGGAAGAGGCGATGCCTTCGCAGGGGCGCTGGCTGCTTCATGTGCCGTTGGAGATGATATACGAAAGGCGCTTCAGTTCGCATCTGCTGCGGGGGCGCTTGCCTGCACGAAGTTCGGCTCGATTGAGGCGATGCCTGCCAAAGCGGAGATTATAGAGCTATTGCAGAAACAAGAGTTGGAGTGAGAGACGAGGGGCAATTGACGAGGGATGACGGACGACAGAAGTCAGAATTATTGCGGTTTTTTTTCTTGACTTTTGGCGGAAATACCCTATAATAATACCAGATTTGCGGTAATTATTCTGTAAAACTGTAAACAGGCTCGTTCATCGGAGGAGCGGCCCCGCTTCGCCAAGGCTTCCGACTTCGTCCCTTAGGGACTATGCCGGACAAGTCGCCGAGGCGAGCATTTCTTAATTTCACACGGACGTAAATCTTTGCTTTTTGATATTTAATTTGCCTTCGAGGAGGTGTGAAAGTGAAAAGTGAAAGAAAAATCTTTCGTCCGTCGTCCATCATCCATCGTCCATCATCCATCGGTTATTTTATGGCATTGGTATTGTTTCTGTGTGCCTGCCCTGCAATTGGGACAATCTACCTCAACGACGGCGGGATACACGACATCGATTATAAAATCGAAGATTCTCTCTGGGTAGACTACGGGACGCCAGGGCTGTACACCACAGTAAATTGGCTGGATGGTGGAAAAATATCCGATGCCCTTTGTGGATATAAAAACAGCAGGATAAGTATCTCCGGTGGTACAGTAAGGAACCTTAACTCCTGGGATTCCAGCCAGGTAGATGTCTCCGGCGGCTCAATTTATGCCTATCTTGTCAGTTGCGATTCCAGCCAAGTAGATATCTTCGGCGGTTCAATATGCGAGCTTTGCAGTTACCATTCCAGCCAGGTAGATATCTCCGGCGGTTCGATAAGCGAGTTTGGCAGCTACGATTCCAGCCATGTAAAAATCTCCGGCGGCTCAATTTCAGGAGAGTGGCTTCGCAGCTACGATACCAGCCAGGTGGATATCTCCGGTGGCTCGATAGGTGTTGATGCGTTGTTTGAACTGTGTGATGAAAGTATGGTACAAATATTTGGCTATGATTTTGCGGTCGATGGCCAGCCGGTCGGTTACGGAGAGCTCACCAGTATCCATGGCGGCCATCCTTATAATGAGCCCCTCAGGCACCTGACCGGTACGTTATTAAGCGGCGAATTTATTGATAAGGATTTTCGTATTGGCCACGATGCCAAAATTGTTCTGACGATTCCCGAACCGGCGACGGTTTTGCTGCTTGGCCTGGGCGGACTGGCGCTGAGAAAAAGAAGGCGTTAGAAAGGGCGATTCGCGAATCG
>CAZOQJ010000126.1:0-7188 GCA_964581905.1 uncultured Pirellulales bacterium | reverse complement strand
ATTAACATAGGCGGCTGGTACCTCAGCGACAATGACAGCAACCTGATGAAATATAGGATTGCCAACGGCACAACTATTAACTCAGGTGGCTATTTGGTCTTTTACGAAGATGTCAACTTCGGCCAAGCAAGCAGCGACCCCGGCAAACTCGTACCATTCGCATTAAGCGAGAATGGAGAGACGGTCTGTCTGACATCGGCACTGGATGTCAATGGCGTACTGACCGGCTACCGCCAGAGAGAGGATTTCGAGGCATCCGAAACAGGCGTATCTTTCGGGCGATACTATAAAGCAAGCACCAATAACTTCAACTTTGTGGCGATGGACTATAATACTCCAGGGTCAGCCAATGCTTATCCAAAAGTCGGGCCAATAGTAATATCTGAGATTATGTACCATCCCGACTGGCCTGCGGATGGCAACCATACCAACAATGAATATGAGTACATCGAGCTGCACAACATCAGCTTAGAGGATGTGAATTTGTATGATAAAGCGGAGGACGCACCGTGGAAGTTCACCGATGGTATTGACTATACATTCCCGGACAACCCGAACGAAGTCGCCACTATACCTGCCGGCGGCCGGATTGTAGTAGTGAAGGATATTGACGCATTTACCTGGCGCTATCCGAGTGTACCAACGAATATAATTTATGGTCCTTATAGTGGCTGGCTTGCCAACGGTGGTGAAAAGGTACAGCTTGGTAAACCCGGCGATGAATATTTAGGGACGCGTTATTATATTCGCGTTGACCGGGTCAATTACAGCGATGGCTCACATCCACAGGATTGTCCTGGTAATGTTGACCTCTGGCCAGTCGAAGCCGATGGCGGCGGTGATTCCCTTACCTGCATAGACCCTAACCTTTACGGCAATGACCCGAACAATTGGTTTGCAGAGACACCTTCACCAGGTAACCCGTAAGTTCATAACGGAAAAGGACAAGTAAGCCAAATGCTTGATACATTAGATTTTATCAGACCATTATCATCCGACGTTCCGGGCATGTGTGGCATCCGGATGTCTTTCAGGTTCAACCAAAAAGATGTTGACTTAACCACCTTAAATATGTTAAAATAGGTAAGGTTAAGGTGTTTTTTAAGGGCAAAAAGCCAAATTAAAAAGCAAAAATCAGTGTTTGCGCATCTCACAAACAAGTGGGTGGACAATAACAAAAATTAGAATGCGCAACTTTCAATAATTAACAAGATTTACCCCGTTAGAAACTGACGTTTTACTCCTAACGAGGTAAAGAGAATAGTGATGGTTATTTCTAACGGGGTTACACTTTTTGTTCTCCTTTAATACTGAGGGGGCTTAAAACGCAGGGTTACTATGTCCGAAAGTAAGCCACAACAACAAGCATTTAAGCAAAGGGCTGGCTCGCGCTCTGTGAATGCCGAAAAGACGCCCGATAAGCTAATTGACCGTACTCTTCGTTGCCGACATGAGATTAAATATCTCATCAACGAGTCAAAGGCCCATGCAATTGCACAGTTTATAAAACCATACGTGCCTTTGGACAGATACAGCAAATTACAACGAGGCGGTTCCTATCCGATTGTCAGTCTCTATTTAGACTCAAACGATTTGATACTTTGCCGTGAAACCTTAACAGGCCGGAAGAATCGCTTCAAACTGCGAATTCGTAGTTATACCGATGAACCGGATTATCCCTGCTTTTTTGAAATTAAGCGTCGCATAAATACAATTATTATGAAAAGTCGGACACGCATAATGCGCAGATATATAGCATCTTTACTCTCAGGAAGGCTTCTACCACCACAAGATTACAGTGTTGATGAAGAGATGTTGGAACAATTCCAGTTGTATATGAAAAACATCAGTGCAAGACCAACAATCCTCATTCGCTACCTGCGACAAGCGTATGAAAACGATTCGGAAAACAGAGTCAGGCTGACATTCGACCGAGAGCTATGCTACAAAGTGACCCATTTGCCGGAAATAAATATCAACGGCCATGGCTGGCAGCGTAACTCCCTAACCATGGGGGCAGTAATTCTGGAGATTAAGTTTACCGGTCGTTACCCAGCCTGGTTAAGCCGAATGGTTGAGTGTTTCGACTTACGGCAGAGATCGATATCAAAATACACTACTTCAGTCCAGCAATCCTGTTGGCTTAAATTCTGTGCACCATCTTTAGAGGAGAACGCTTATGGATAGAATTTGGCAGGTACTGGAAGAGACTCCTTTGACAGGAGAATTGTTTGACCCCGTAAGTGTCCTTTTGTCACTATTGCTGGCCTTTGTTCTGGGTCAGGTCATCGCCTGGGTCTATTACTTCACTCATAGCGGTCTGTCCTATTCAAGGTCTTTCGTACAAGCGCTGGTTCTAATTACCGTCGTGGTTGCAATGGTTATGTCTGTCATCGGTAGCAGCATAGTTATCGCAGTTGGGCTGATGGGCGCCTTATCAATCATACGTTTTCGGAACATCATCAAGGATACCAGAGACATAGCTTTCATTTTCTGCTCATTGGTGGTTGGTATGGCATCCGGCTTCCACCGCTACTACATCGCCATTGTCGGCACAATCGTCCTTAGCTTGATAGCGATATACCTGCATCTGACGGACTTTGGTACACATCGGCCTCACAACGGTTTTTTGCGTTTCAACCTGAAGGGTCATGTTGGACCTGAGCATCCGGTCATTGCCATTCTTAAGCTATTCTGCAGTAATTTCACCCTCATATCAGCACAGCAAAGCGGATTCGGCACATCCGAAGTAGAATACGCTTATCAGCTGATGATACGAAATGCCGCAACAAACGAGCAGATGTTGAGCGAACTCGGAAGAGTCGAGGGTATCGAGAATATTAGTCTCACAATGCAGGAACAACTGCTGGAGGTATAGCAACCATATTATGAGGAGAATGAGTCTAAAAAGTCACATACTCGGCCGTTTGAATATGCGTGTTATACCTATCCTGGTATGGCTGGCAACGGTAATTGTCGTGATTGGACTCTTTTCTCATCGCGCACGACGTTTCGAAGCTTTAGGTATAGTGCAGGGACAGGTCCGCCAAATTTCTCTTAGCTGTGTTGGGCGGGTCAAAAGTATCCCTGTAGAGCTGTTTGAAAAAGTAAACAAAGGCCAGATTTTAGCTGTTATGGATACTATACCTGACAATGAAAAGCAGCTTTTAGACGCTGAATTGAAGGCACAATTAGCAGCTATAATTGTTGAAAGAGAGCGTCTTAATGCACAATTAACAGAAACAAAGGAACAATTACTTGCAGACAATACAGACCGCGAGGCCAACAGAATTGAGCAGAAGCGAAGATTCGCCGTCGATGTCGATAACATTAGACTTCGGATACTTGAATTAAAGGCAACAATCGCCTCCGACCAGATTCTGCTGAGGGATTTGGCAATGGAGGTAAAGATTGTTGAGGGACTTCTGAAAAGAGGTGCCGTAGAGCGCTACGAACTTCAGAAAACAAAAGTCCAATATGAATCCCTGGCAAGAAAGATTGAGGAAAATGAGTTTGCGTTTAAACAGGCTCAGATGAATTTAGAACAGGCCCTAAGCCGGGAAAAGAAATATGCTGAATATGAACTATATCAGCCGGCGACGAAGATTGTTCTGGAAACAATACGACAATCAATAGAAGCTCAAGAGTATCTCATGGACAGGGTGCTGGAACAGTATAAGGCGCTACAATCACGGGAGTCTGTAGAGCTAAAAGCGCCCTTTGATGGTGTAGTTATCCCGGTTCCATTGCAGGCAAAGGAAACTCTAAGACCGGGCGAGAAAATGATTCGAAGAGCAGATGAAGTAGTAGCCGCTGGCGAACCGATTCTCTCAATAATTGAATCGCAGCCCGGCGAAATTATCGGTTATGTAATGGAAGGCCAAGCAAATCGTATCCAGGAGGGAATGGAAATAGAACTCATCAAAGTAAGTGAGCCGGCACAGATAGCTCGTTCGCGGATAACATACGTTGGGCCGGCTGTTGAGCAAATGCCGATGCGGTGGTGGCGAAATCCCAATATTCCTCAGTGGGGACGACCGTTCCGGATTGAAGCTCCTGCTCAAATGAACCTGACAATAGGAGAAAGGGTCGGAATTCGCAAATTGTAGATTAAAACATCAGGGCCGGAGGAGGTAAATCCAAAGAGCAAAACGAAATTAAAACTTCTTTAATAGAAAATCGACGCCAAATATATGATTCATAATTGTTTTAATAAAAAACTTCTGTACTTGATTATTTGCTTGCTTGCCGGCCTATGCGCACTTAACGGATGCGGCCATAAGAACTATAAAAAAGACGCTGACGAAAGAGTTTATAAAATACTTGACCAAAAATGGAAGGACGAGTACGGCACCAAAGCCAATTACAAAATCAGCGACACCGAGCCACTGCCTGACGATATTCAAGTCGAAAAAGCTGTACCTAACTCAGGCATATTGACCCTGCCACAAGCGGTAGCCATCGCAACAGCTTATAATCGCGAATACCACACCCAAAAAGAAGAACTTTATATTAAAGCGCTTGATTTAAGACTGACACGGCATGAGTTTGAGACACAGTTTTTCGGAAATATAAGCGGTGGATATGCAGCGGACCGCAATGATGATGCATATGGTTTTGAAGGAAGTTCCGGCTTCAAGTGGTTATTGGCCACCGGTGCAAGACTCAGCGGCAGATTAGTCCTGGCCTATATTGACGTGCTTAGTGGTAATCTAAATAGCGGTATGGCTACAATTCTAAGCACAACAGTAGTACAGCCACTACTCCGCGGCAGCGACCGCAAGGTCGCTTTGGAAAATCTCACCCAGGCGGAAAAAGACACACTATACCAGGTGCGCTTGTTTAATCGGTTTCGTAAAACATTCGTCGTATCGGTTATAAGCCAATACTACCTGGTTCTGCAACAAAATGACGCAGTGAAAAATGCGCAGAGGAACTACAACACTCTGAAGTGGCTGCATAATAAGGTGGAAAACTTAGCTAATGCAGGACGCCTACCCAAGCTGGAACTGGAACAAATCCGCCAGCAGATGCTCCAAGCCCTAAATATCTACATCCTGACTGAAAAAGAATATAAACAGGCGTTTGACGAATTCAAGATAACGCTGAGTCTGCCCACTACTACGGAATTCCAGTTGGACGTAAATGAACTCGAATCTTTAAAAGCTACAGAAATGACTTACCCCGACTTTTCCGAAACCGAAGCTGTCGAAACTGCCTTGGCTCGGCGTTTAGACCTTGTCAATAGTGCCGATGCCGTTATCGATGCTGAGCGTAAGGTTTATGTTGCTGCCGATGGTCTCAGAGCAGACGCAAACCTTGTTGGATACGGCAATTTTGTCCCATCGAGAAAGGGTGACCGCCGAGGCCTTGGCCCCCTGCGAAAGGAATATGGCCTTGATATCGAACTGAGCCTGCCGCTCGACCGGGTAGCTGAACAGAACATCTATCGCAAAGCGCTGATAACTCTGAGCCAAAAACAGCGAGATTACGAACAGGCATCCGATATAGTTAAATTGGAAGTTCGTCAGGCATACCGGGACCTGAAGGAAGCAGCCCAAAGCTACCGTGTCCAAGTAGAAGGTCTCAAATTGGCAGATAAACGACTAAAAAATACGTTTCTGCTCCTTCAGTATGGCCGAGCAAGCAGCCGTCGCTTTCTTAACGCCCAGAATGATTTGTTTGACGCTCAAAATGCCGCTATAGAAGCTCTGGTCAATTATATGGTCGCAACTTTGAATTTCTATCGTGATACAGAGGTGCTACAAGTACGGCCTGACGGAATGTGGGAGCAAGGTATTGACAGAAAAGTTCCTATTGCGAGCAGTTCACCGCACACCGTTGGCTCATCTGAAGCTTCAAGTGACCAAAAACGATTAAGTTTGATGGATTCATTTGCCCCAAGGATGGTAAAGACAAAGTAATAAAGTGTTTTAGTCAATGATATACCATTAATCCGGGGAACCTGCTCAGAAAAGGCAGTTAAAATGTGTATAGACAAGAAATTCCTGGTGGTCTGCCTGGTCCTGGTTTGTTTCGGAACTGCTTTAGGGGCTGATGTTATCCTCAATGAGTATAACGCTGTAGGTAATACGGATTTTCTTAACGGTGGGACAGCTGCGGTTGATGATGACGGAGGCAGAGCATCGGATATTTATTTCGGCCGAATCGAAGGTAACGGCCGCGATTGGTTCGAATTGGTCGTAATCACCGACCATTTGGATATGCGAGGATGGAAGCTCGATATCTATGAATATGCTGCCTTTGATGAGACTCTGGATTTAACCAACCATCCCATCTGGTCGGATTTACGCAGTGGAACTATTATCACCGTATCCGAGGATGTATCGAGTGATATAAGCTACAATCCCGCAGCAGGAGACTGGTGGATAAATGTTCAGGCAAATAATGATGCCGAGGGTCTCTACATCAAAGCAACCAATTTCGTCGTAAGCAACATAGACTGGCAGCTTAGGGTAAGAAATGCCGCAGGCGTGGTCATATTTGGTCCGGCAGGTGAAGGTGTTAGTCCAGAAAGTGGAATTAGTAACACTGAGATATTCAGACTCGAAGCCGACCCGAGCGCATCGATTACTCCCGCTTCGATTGATTACGATGATGGAAGAGATTTCAGCACCTTTGGCGCTTCGAACCGATGGGGAGTTCAGGATTTTAATGCGTTGCGTACTGTTGCACCTGCTGCCGCTTCCATTACTCTACTGGACCCTAATGGAGCAGAAGTGATAATGGCCGGTACCACCTATAAAATTACATGGCAAAGTCAAGGGACCATCGACAATATCCTAATTGAATTCTCAATTGATGACGGCGAAACATGGTCGGAAGTTTATCCGCCAAGCGTTGGCAATACCGGCGAATACGACTGGCTTGTGCCAATAGCAGATTCTCAAAGCTGTTTAGTCCGCCTCAGCAGCACCGACAATCCGGCTGTTTACGACGTTAGTAATGGAACATTTACGATATATCCATGCGTCTTGCCGGGTGATGTAACAGGCGATTGCATCGTAAATCTGTACGACCTTGCAGCTATGGCATTAGACTGGTTAGGGTGCGCTAACCCATACGACCCGGCTTGTGATTGAATACCAAAAGATAAGCCAACAAAAATCAATTACGCCCGACAGGATTCGAACCTGCGACCTCCGGTTTAGGAAACCGATGCTCTAT
>CAZOQJ010000125.1:0-7390 GCA_964581905.1 uncultured Pirellulales bacterium | reverse complement strand
TAATTTTACAAAAATCTGCCTGAACTGTCAAGATTTATCTTCTCTGAGGCGGATTTCTCCAAAAACTACACAAATACGCGGATTATTATGCTCCCGACTTCTTCCAAATCCTTTTTTTGTGCAGACCTTCGTAAGGCATCCCTTAGGGAGTGGCTAACAAAGATTTGCTTGAGAAATCGGGGAAATTGCCTTATTGTATCGGGTTATGCGCTGGATTTGGATAGATAAATTTGTTGAGTTTCAAAGCAGCAAACGAGCTGTTACTATTAAGAATGTAACGCTTGCGGAAGAACACCTGCACGACCACTTCCCGGGATTTCCTGTAATGCCGGAGTGCTTAATGATTGAGGCAATGGCCCAGACGGCAGGGATACTTGTCGGCGAGGCAAAGAAATTCGAGGAAAAGGTCATCCTTGCAAAGATAAAAAAAGCCGCCTTTTTCCATTACGTAAAGCCGGGCGATACCTTAAAGCTGGAAGCGGAAATCGAATCCATCACACCAGAGGCAGCAAGCACAACCGGCAAGATTACGTGTCTCCACGGGCTGGAAGCCCGTGCTACTGACGACAAACTAATAGCTGAAATTGATTTGATGTTCAGCCATATAGACCAGAATCTTGCAGGTAAAAAATTCCCGGAAGATAACTTCGTATTCACCGGCATGTTCGAATCACTTCTACGAGACGCGCTTTTAGGCGACAGTGGTTCCGGCGAGTCAAAAAAACTGGAGAAAATGTAGTGAGTTCTGCTCGCGTAGTAATAACCGGCATAGGTGCTGTTAGTCCGCTCGGATTAACTGTCAGCGATATGTGGGATGGCCTCTGCGCCGGCAGATGCGGGATAGATAAAATTACGGCATTCGACCCCGTGGGCTTTAGCTGTAAAATAGCAGGTCAGGCCCCTGATTATAAAGTACAGAAATTTGTCCCAAAGGCCCACCGCAAGGCAACCAAGCTGATGTCGAGAGACATCGAACTGTCGGTAATAGCAGCCAACGAGGCCTTTGCAAACAGCGGTCTTATCACAAAGGCCACAGACCCTGAAAACGTCAATATCATCCCGCATCGCACAGCTATAAATCTCGGTGCCGGCTTAATCAGCTGTGACCTGGTCGAGTTGGCCCCCGCCGTGGCGGCAAGTATCACCAACGGCAAATTCGACATCAAAAAATGGGGCAAAGACGGCCTTGATATGGTTACCCCTTTATGGTTGTTGAAATATCTGCCTAACATGCTCGCCTGCCATATCGGCATCATACACGATATCCAGGGCCCAAGTAATTCTATCACCTGCGCCGAGGCCTCGGCTCATCTTGCGATAGGCGAAGCGTCTCAGATTATTGCCCGCGGCGGATGTGACATTGCTGTTTCCGGCGGCGCTGAAGCAAAGGTCAATCCCATCGTTATGATTCGCCAGTGCCTTATCAAACGAGCTACTTCTGAAAATAACGACGACCCAACGTCGGCCTGCAGACCATTCGACGCAGAAGCAAAAGGTTCTGTCTTCGGTGAAGCAGCAGGAGTAATAATACTCGAAAACCTGCAAAACGCACAAAAACGAGGTGCAAAAATATACGCCGAGGTAGCCGGCCTTGGCCAGAGTAATAATATCAATTCCAAATACGAGAATCTCGAACCTGACGGCAAGGGCATCCGGATAGCAATAGAAAAAGCAATGGCCGATGCACAAATACAGCCGGAGGATTTGGACCTGATTATCCCTCACGGCACAGGAATAGCTGAAGATGATTTGGCTGAGGCAACGGCAATCCAGACAGCTCTTGGTGATGCAGCAGCCAATATTCCCGTCTGGCCGACCAAAAGCATGTTAAGCAACACTGGCGCTGCAGCAGGAGCGCTCGATGTTATAGCCGCCGTTTGTGCGATGGCCAATGGGAAAATACCTGCTGCGAAAAACTTAAACAAAAAAGCTAACGGCTGTAATTTGAATATTAAAACTGAACCGCAGCAAAAAGAAATTCGTTATGCATTGTGTTGCAGCTACACCTACGGGGGACAAACAGCCGCTGTCATACTGAAAAAGATTTAAGATCTGAAATTTAAGATTTGAGATTGACAATATGTGATTCCGCCAAACGGACGGCGGACAAGTTTCGATTGACGATTGGCGATTTATTGAAAGGGGGAATCATGGTGAATCTATTATATATCAAGGCGTCGCCGATGGGGCAGCTTTCCTACTCAGAAGCTGTGACGGAGGCATTTGTCGAATCATACAAACAAAACCATCCAAACGACAAAATCAAAACGATAAACCTTTTTGAAAAAGAGCTTCCAGAGTTCGACTTCAAAGCGGCCAGCGCAAAATACAAAATAATGCACAATAAAGAACATTCAGCAGAGGACAAAAAGATATGGGGAGAAATAGTCTCCGTAATTGAAGAATTCAAATCAGCGGATAAATTCGTTTTAGCAGTGCCGATGTGGAATTTCTCAATCCCCTACCGGCTGAAACAATACATAGATATAATCGTTCAGCCGGGCCTCACTTTCACCGTCAACAAAGACGGCGGCTACGAAGGATTAGTAAAAAATAGGCCAATTTTTATCACATACGCACGCGGCGGAGAATACAAAGCAGGTACTGAGGCGGAAGCATTCGATTTGCAAAAAAAATATCTTGAGCTGATATTAGCATTTATCGGCTTTAGCGATATTCGCTCGCTCGTGGTTGAACCTACCCTCGCGGCCGGGCCTGAGATAGCAAAACAAAAACGAGATGAAGCGAGCGAAAAAGCCAGGCAAATGGCAAAAGAGTTTTGAGATTGCTGGACACTGACTAACACGGATATAAAACGGTGGTTGTTCCCATTACTCCTTTCCTCATTTTGTAAAGTTTCACTGTTTACTCTCAGAGTATCCCTCTATGATACTGTTACCCTTCTTGGCATTACAGCTACGACAAAGCACGCGCAAGTTTGACACATCAAGACTCTGATCGGGATGTATGCTGCGAGGATTAACATGGTCAACCGTCAAATCAAAGTCGTCGGTGATGTGGCGACCACATTCCTGACAAACACGCCCTTGCTGATCTATAACTTGCTGTCGAAGTAAACGCCATTCAGCACTGGCGTAGAATGCATTGGCCTCCTCGATTCTTTCTTGTCTCTCGCGAGCCAGTTCCTCCAAACGAGCACTAACTTTTGGATTCCGTTTTGCAGCCTCAGCTTTTTGTATGATGTTACCCACAAAAATCATAACGAAGCCAAAGACTGCGCAAATCACAAGAAGTGGAGAGTACTCTGGGTGAAAACTGTAGGAGAAGATTAGCACAAGCATAGCTATTAGTGATAGAAAAGAACCGATACCTTCGCACCAATCCGCCAAACGCCACGTTTTCGTAAAAGGAACATCAGAATGAGCCTGCTTCCGCAAACGGTCGCGAACGTTTCTTGTGACGACTATCCCATCAGTTACCTCTACGTTCTCGTTTGGTGCCTTGAGTCTCCGACGCTCCTCTGCTCGTTCCTTTCGCCACTGCTTATAGCACTTTTTGCACAATCCTTGATATTTGAACGCCCAGTCCTTGCCTGTCCAGCCACACCTGTCACATGTACCGTAAGGCGCATACGTATCTAACCACCCTCGTTTCATTATCTGCTCCGATCCTGTGAACCTACCTAGTGGGAGGGATTTTGCCGTTGCCATGAATCAGATGATATGCCCGAATCAACTCGCCGACGCTCCAGGCCTGGGCGAAACAGCCGCGAGGCTTATGAGGGGCATCACCATCAAATATCTCCGAGGCATTTCCGAGGCAGCCTTCGTCAGTTAAATGCTGCAACAATGGCTCGATAAATTCAGCAGCCTTTTTCTTACTCTTTCGGCTGGAACCATTAACTTTCAAATATGCCTCTACAAACGGCCCGAGCAGAAACGGCCAAACTGTGCCCTGGTGATAGGCCTCATCGCGCTGCCGCTGTGGGCCGGTGTATGCGCTTTTATAGCGACTGTCCTGAACGTTTAACGTACGCAGGCCGTAAGGCGTCAGCAGCTCTTTTTGTACCACATCCACGACCGACTTTTGCTGACGAGCCGACAAAGGACTAAAGGCAAGTGAAACAGCAAAGAGCTGGTTCGGGCGAAGAGAGTCATCAACCGAACCATCCGGCAAGATGCAGTCGTTTAAGTAACCTTTACTCTCGTTCCAGAACAATTTGCAGAAACTTGCCGCAACCCTACCAGCCAAAGCTTTGTAATGTTTCGCTGCATCGACATCACGCGGATTCGACCGGCTCACCACAGGCTGTGCATAAAACTGAGCGAGATTACAAATCGCGTTATACCACAGGGCATTGACCTCGACCGCCTTGCCATATCTGGGTGTAAAGACGACGCCGTCACATTTGGCGTCCATCCAGGTAAGCTGCGTATCACTGCTGCCTGCGGTTATAAGCTCATCATCGGCGCGAATGCAAAAACGCGTGCCCTTATGGTAAGAATCCATAATCCATCGAATTACCGGCAAAAGCTCCTCCGTGAAGGTCTTCGAATCACCGGCAGCGTTTAAGTATTGAAAAGCTGCATTTACAAACCAAAGAGAGGCATCAACACTATTAAAATAAGTTGTATCGCTATTGTCATCGAATCGATTTGGAATCATACCCTCATCAGCCGCCTGAGCGAAGGTGGTCAAAACCGACTTTGCTTCCTCAAACCTGCCGGTCGAGAGCAACAAGCCCGGCAAGGCAATAAAAGCATCTCTCCCCCAGTCTGCAAACCACGGAAAGCCAGCTAAAATAGTGGTTCTTATGGTAGGGGCGGTTCGCGAACCGCCCGTACAGGTCTGGCGTTTTGTAACAAACCTGTCGGCAGCCAAATAAAGCATCCCAAGCCGTCTATCTCTTCTCTTTAGAGTGCCGTTCAAGATACTGCTTTGATGGGCGAGTAGCTCTCTACGAACCGTATCAATGTCGGCACCGGTTATATCCACAGTATTGGAGCGTTTGCTCAGATTCGCCCAGAGAATAATTTTGGTCGGGGACTCTATACGGCACTTAAAAAAGCCGGGTGTCCACAAATCCTCGGTAAAGGCCTGGCCTCTTTCTTTGTCATTGCGATATACGAAATTAAACCACCACTGCTGGTCCTTCTCAAAACTCGCAGATGGACAACTCAAAAGCAACCCACAACTGTCCGGCAGAGCATATCGAACAAGCAAAGCATTGCCAAGCCAACTCGAACACAACGAAGCGTAAGATTTCTGCAGGGAGTGGAAATCCCGCAAAGCCACAAACGGGCGCAAAACGAAGTCCACCTGCTCTTTAATAGCGGTAAAATCATACACTAATGCAACTGTATCAGTATCGCGAAGAAGATATACAGATTTGGTCAGTTTGAGATTATCCAGCTCATAATAAAAATGCACCCCCGTATCCTGGCGAAAACGCTTTATATAGTCAAAGCCCTGCGGGGCAAATTTATCAGAGAATTCAAAGGTCGAAAGATTGAATACCTTTTGCTCAGATATCACCATCTCCATACAGGCCGACAGTGCCATTATCCTGTTGGCAGGTGGATTAAGCGAGCCGACGAGCAGGCCATGATAACCCCTCGTATTACAACCAATAATTGTCGATGAAGCGTAGCTGCCCCGTTCATTGGTCAACAGCCATTCTTTGGCCAGTAATTCTTTAATGCTTCCGCCGCCCGGTAATGCACATACGAGTGCTGTATCATCGGCTTTACATGCTGTTAACACTGTCTTCCTCCCGAACGCGGCATACCATAATAAACAGATGCTACTCTGTCCCCCCATGTCTTCCTGTCGGAAGACAGGAACGGGTGCTGCGTAGCACGAGTATATGCTAAACGTTATGCAATACAGGCCTGATTAGAACACCGGCTGTGCAGATTATCCAGTACGTTCATAAAGTTAATATAAGAATCGTAAGGTGAATCATAAGGATTAAAGTACTTATGCACATCACCGTCAGCAAAGTATTTGGTGCACATATAATAAAAATGGTCTGACACCTGCAATCTTCGCCAGTCTGCAATGATACAATCGTCTTTAGTTTTTTTGATTTTATTCTCAAGCCGATAAAGCTCATGAATGGCATTGGACTGCATGGCGTTTCCAAGCCAGGCTGATATGTCTCTTTCGGTATCGGCCCAGCTAATAATATGCGGCACATCAACGGTGTCAACAGCGTCATAACATTGAACTACCTCGCTGGGTGTCTTAAAATTGTTGTCCGGATGTTTCAGAATCTCATCGGGCAGATGCCGCATAAAATCAAATATTCCGGTATCAGCCCACTGATGCTCACCTAATGTCTCGTAATCCATAAAGAGGTTGACAACATTGCCGTTGCCATTAACATTGCTTACCCAACGAGCGAATTTATCCGCCGTCAACGGCCACTGCGGCCAATCACGATTAGAAAACCTAAAGGCAATATCATCGCTGAGAGAATAGTTCTTCAGCAAGAGCTTCAGTTTGCTACAGCCCTTCGGACGATAGACAAAATTGGGACTTCTAAAGCCCAGGATATGGTCTGCTCCTTCCGTAATTATCGCGTCGAAGCTATCCATCGACTCGATGAGAGCAGCCAAATCATTGTTGTATATCAACTCTGTATTTCTAAAAACCTTCGGTTTTTGGCCAAAAAAATGGTCAATAGCCTCGACGTGCTTATTTATCTGCTCTATGAATTCATCATGTGAATATAAAAAACTCAAACTGTGATAATATGTCTCAGCGAGGAATTCCACACAGCCGGTTTCCGCCAGCGCATCAAAGGTACTCATAACCTCCGGCGAAAACCGCTGTAACTGCTCGAGTAATACGCCGGTTATGCTGTATGCTATCTTAAACCTGCCGTCAAATCGCCGTATTGTATCCAGCAGCAACCGATTTGCCGGAAGATAACATTTATTTGCCACCTTCCTGCAGATGAAGGCATTTCTATAATCATCAAAATATTGGTCGTTTTTGTCAAATACCGTATAGTGCCTTAACCGCAAGGGTTGATGCACCTGAAAATAGAAACATACTGAAGGCATTGTCGTTACTCGTATAGTGTATTACAAACGAACTGTCACACATCATGCGTGATGCGATTAAACTGCAACCATAGTCTGTTCATAAATTTTAGCACACTTTTCTGCTGAATCTCTCCAGCGCAGCTTCCTTACCTCAAAATTGCCATGATTTCTCAGTGTCATCTCCAGCGGAGGATATTTCAGCACCGCAACAATCTTGTTAGCAATCTCATTGACATCCCAAAAGTCAACTTTCAAAGCATGTCTCAAAACTTCTGATACTCCACTTTGCTTGCTTATAATGACAGGTACATCATTGTCCAGCGCCTCCAGCGGAGCAATTCCAAACGGCTCCGATACCGAGGGCATCACATATAAAT
>CAZOQJ010000124.1:0-7447 GCA_964581905.1 uncultured Pirellulales bacterium | reverse complement strand
AGCTATGTCATGTACGCTGGCGCGGTAATCTACAATCCGTGGGCTTTTGAAAACTACTCTGTGGCCCTGTTCGTGACCTGACTCCTGGTCTAGCGTTGTCTCTCTAAGTCTTATCTCTTGCGCTATGTTGGCCAGAAAAGCATTTTCACCATGGACCATAGTGTCAAGCATACCCATCGCTTTAATCCCTATCACCGGCTTGCCGCAGGAATTGGCTTCGACCTGAATCATTCCAAAACCTTCCAATCGTGAAGGTGCTGCATAAATATCACATGCAGCTAAAAGATAGGGCATAAAGTTGCGGGAGATAACATTAGCCGTGAATGCTACATTTTTTTCAATACCCAGTTGCGTTGCAAGTTGCATATCCTGTAGGCTTTGCTTTTCTGTTCTTGGCTGGGGCCAGACTTTGCATACGTATTTCCAGTCCGGCGCTTTCGTATCTATCAACGCCAGTGCCTGCATTACCTCCTGAGCGCCCTTTGATGCCGCATCTCCACCTATGGTGAGAATCATTATCTGGTCCGGTGATACACCGAGCGCCTCCCTGACAGCGGTTACCTTCGGGTCATCTTTATCACGCGGTATGAACGAGTCCGTATCACAGCCCACATGAAGAACCTCGATATTTTCTCCCTTTAGCCCATCCCGAACATAAACCTTCTTCACCCATCTGGAAGTTACCAAAATCAAAGGCAACGCACCGAGAATTTCATGGTAATCACCCATATATCCATCCGCCACCAGCCATGGTACCGCCTGAACTCCGTACCGTTGCGGATGCAGTACGAGAAAATGGGTATGACCCCAGTACCCAATGCCTACAACGACATCCGGCCCAAACCATCGATAGTACCACTCTTTCTCCTGCGCGGATTCAAAGTGTACGGAGTGAACATCCACTCCGTTCTGCTCCAATCCTCTGTGCAGCAAATGTCCCTGTGTCGCGAGCCCAGCTGGTGAAGGAGGATAATCATACATCACCAATACTTTCATTTTCTTTGTGCTCCTTTTATTAAAAAGCTGCTTACAAAATTTTACTTGCGTCTGAAACACCAAAAGGCCTCTTTGCGCGGGGTGGTTCGTGCCTCAAAACTATCTGCGCTGAAGCCGTAAACTTTCGTAATGATACCATATTTTTTCTGCCAGGTTTCTTCCGGCAGCTCTATTTGCAAATCTGCATCCTGGACAGGCCGAGGAAGATACTTTCCACCGCCATCCTCGTAGGCGAATCTCCATATTTGTTTTGCAAACAACCTTTCACTTTCCCATAAAGCCATAACTGCTTTGCCTGTTTCCTCATGCCTTAGATGTTTAGTGTATTCTCCCCATAATCCGTGTGTAATAATCACGTCAAACCTGTCCGAAGCAAGCAGCTCAACAATCGTCTCCCGCACTTTATGAGCTGATAGCGGCATTTGTTCAGGACCATCGTCAAGGTCCCCCATCGCACCCGTAGCATTTAACTGTTCAAGCGCTCGTAAAAATTTGGGTGCCCTGTCGAGGTCGCTTTTCCTGCAAAGTGCAACCACAGTCCAATTGCAATCTGGATGCAAAAGTATCGTGCCGCCGGCCCACAATGTTTCATCATCAGGATGAGCTACGATTACAGCACAATTACTGCCTTCGTGTATCTGTTCAAATGTTTTTGACCGAATCATAACGAACTAATCGGATTATTTCTTGCCCCTACTTGTATATAACCTGGTATTGCTTGGTTTTTTCTGAATTTAACAACGGCTGCTACAGGGCGACTTCAGAACAAAATCAACCAAGTCTTTCAAACTTGCGGTGGCGAGGCATATACGAGAATCTGCAGCACCATAAAACATCATTATATTTCCATCTTTATTTATCCACCCGCAGGGAAATACTACGTCGTCCACATCACCTTCTCTCTCGTAAGAAGCTTTTGGGCCGAAAATCCACTCATCAGACCTGCGGATGACTTTCCTTGGGTCTTCAAGGTCGAGCAACACAAGGCCTAACCTGTATATAGAGCCTGACGCAGTGGTACGAACGCCGTGATACAGAACCAGCCATCCTTCCGGGGTCTGCATAGGCGGGGCAGAAAGCCCGATTTTGTTGGCGTCCCACCACGCACCACGTCTGGCGTGTATCAACTCCATGTGTTCGCCCCAGTGTTTTAAGTTAGGTGAAAAAGAAAGCCAGATGTGCGCTTCTATTGTTACTACTTTAGCGACGGGACGATGAAGCATTGCCCAGCGACCATCAAAACGAACGGGGAACAGCGCTGCATCTTTGTCCTCCGGAGGCATTACCGGCCCTAATCGCTGGAATGTCTTAAAATCCTTTGTTGTCGCTAACGATACCAGAGGGCCGCCCTCGGAAAATGCTGTGTACGTTACGGCCCATTGTCCCAATTCCTCAAGCCAGGTGATTCTCGGGTCCTCGATGCCCCACAGCTCCTCAGGGTAATGTTCTGGCTCTGGCTTTATAGTCGGATGAGCATCTATTTCCCATTTATCTATCCCATTGTCGCTTCTGGCAACTGTAAGATGGGAAATGCCCCTGAAGTCTTCGACCCGCGCGAGCAGAAGTATTTTACCATCCACTTCAGCCGCAGCGGCGTTAAAAACCGAATTGGCAGGATAAGGCCAATCTTTTACAGACAAAATAGGATTGTCTGGATGTCTTGTAAACAGCTCCCGGCCAAAAGTCCTCTCAATTTTCTGTTCCATATATTTGTATATTTAACCTCAAATCATTTAAGTTAGTTCTACTATTCCTTTCCTTATCAACATCACCGCTATTGCCGCAAGCAGTAAACTCGTTATTTTCGAAAGAGCCTTCGAGCCGGCCTCACCTAAAACCTTCATTACAAAAGATGATACACCAAAAATTATACCTGGCAACATATACATAGGGCAACTATACGTGCGATAGTCAGTGCCGGTTCTATTTTCCTTTTCTAAACGGCTTAAATATTCTAAGCCAGGCGGCATCATGCCAGTTATTTCTTATTGGAAATACGCCTTTTTCAACAAAGCCAACCTCCTCTATAGTGTAGAATGCATTCGGATTGAATTTTTTTACAAGCTCAATCACCGATCTAACCTCCCGCCTGGCTACTATTGTGAAAATGACCTTTACCTCACCGGAAGCTCCATAACCATCGACACTGGTAACCCCATAATTTTCTTTCTTTAGCTGCTCTACCAAAGGCAGTGCATCTTTTTTGGATATCACCCGTATAAGAACTACCCCTAAAGATAACTTATCAGCTATGCATATCCCCACATAGTTGCCCATCGCAAAGCCACCCGCATAGGCAATATAGCACATAGGGTTGGAAAGATTCTTCATAATCTGTCCGATTGCTAAAAGCCAGATTAAAATCTCAATAAAGCCGACAACAGGTGCCAGATATTTGAATCCTCTCGAGACGAATATTACACGAACCGTTCCCATGCTTACGTCAGCCACACGGGCAATAAAAATAAGAAACGGGATAACAAACCACGTATAATATCCAGAGTTCGCAAGCAAAATACTATCCATTCCAATATACCTTTCTTTTAAAATTACCAGGGTGAATTGTAGTGTTCAGCAGGTTAAAAATCAAGAAAGATGGCCTTGATAATAAAAACACCCCTGACAGCAATAAGCTTTATAAACGAATTTTATTTTAGTGATTTCGCCTTTTTCCTATCAGCTTTTCACCTGGTCGAGGATGAGGTCTTTTACCTTCTGGCTGGGCAGATTAAGGGCACCGTAAGCAGCGGCGGCGACACTACGAAGCTCAGGGTCGGTTTCACTTGAGCTGATAAGTGCATAAATGCCATCGACCAGTTGCTCTGTCAGCATGTTGGCGTGCAATTTCGCCGAGGTGGCCAGCGATTCGAAAGCTGCAATACGTACATCGAGACTATTACCCTCACCCAGGGCCATTACAGCAATTGCCCGTTGCGCATCGGGGCTGTTGAGATGGGCCAAAATCTGGCCGACAAGAATCTGAATTTCAGGACGCTCATCATTTATAGCACTTATAAGAATGCGTTGAGCGGCAGATATATCAATGACGGGATTTCTTCTCTGAACTACTTTGAGCATAGCCTTTGCTGAACGCAGAGCGTAAGTATTGGTCAAATCTTCATTCCAGACGTCAACATCACCCTTCGCCGCCTGAAGGTCTGGTACCAATGCCTCCGCTAAATTTCTAACGATATACTTGCTTTCAGGGAATCTTCCCGTTGGTCCCGCCTCAGCTATTACTATCGCCGCACTATATCTTACCGCCCTATTATTGAAAGAAAGGGCCTTAATCAGCGGCTGAGCTGTGCCAACTCGCCAAAGCAGTGTCTTCTCGCCCGCTGTTGTAGCCAACGCCTCAATAGCACCAAGGGCTACATAGGCATCGTTATCTCTGACAGCTCGCGCAAGGGCCTGATGCAGATATTCTGGCCCAGCGGTGGTAGCATAAACAAGCGCATCGGCATGGCTGGGGCCAAAATAACCAGGCATCTCATCACCTGTGGATTGAGCTTTGAAAAAGGCAGCAAGCCAGAGACCAATCGCTCGGCCAAACCTTGCGTCGGCCAACAGAGCCCATTCACACGCTCGCATAGCCATAAGCTCATAAAAATAACTCCTGTTCACCTGCTCCCGCAGAAGTTTCTGACCTGCCGAATCCCAAAACCATATATTGCCAAAATCAGCGTCTTCTGCCGGTGCCAAAGATTCGGTATGGTAATAATACTGCTCCGCAAGCCGGTAGAATAAATGTGCAGCAGGAACTTCCAATGCCTTTGGGTCAATTCGCTTTATGCTTTGGGCAGCAAATGTCCGCAGTTCCGAAGATTCATCGTTTTCGACAATATACTTTAGATACGCTTGCGATTGTGGATAGCCGATTTGCCCTAATGCTTTTACTATCTCGGCTTTAATTGCTACATCTTTTGTCTGTAAGGCAGCCGCAAGCGGTCTTATCGCATCTTTGCCTATATACGGAAGGGCCATGACAATCTTCGGTAACTCTTTCCTGCGGGAGGGGTCAGCCATTGCATCGAGCATATACGGAATTGCGTATTCGCCGGCGTTTTGGAGCCGTTTAACCGCCATCGTCCAGCCGCGTTCTGTACCGCCAAGCCGATTTATTTCCTCCACGATATTCCTTGGGTCAGCCCGGTGAGCGAACTTTCCTTGCTCGATAATATCTATGATTAGCTTGCTCAGGGCCACGAGCCCAGCATCTGGTGCAGAATCAACAACCCTTAACAAAATCTCATAACCGGCTGTATCTTCTTTACTTAATTCCATCAATTTCACGGGGTCGGGATCGCTCTGGAGAATTGCCTGTGCGTATCCCTTGGCCAAGTCGAACCGGCCTATCCTGGTATAGTGTAAAAAGTCATTCCAATTATCCTCAAGGGTCCCCGAAGGTATTTCTTCGTCATTGGGATACTCTTCAGGCATTTGTGCAAAACACGCACTCCTCTTAGGGATGGCTAAGCCCATAACTACAGAAAGAATTACTAATAAAATTGCCGTGATTGTTCTTTTCTGAAACATCAAAAACACCTCCAAAAAGTTGTTTAACCCACGAAACATGCAGTTTTTTTCATCTTATATCAACAGTCGTTCACTCAATGGCCATACTATAAGCAAATAACCAATTTTGTCAATAAAAAACCACTCTGGGTAACTGAAAAACCGTAAAGTGAAGCGCCCAGCTTGAATCCTTAAGTTAAATCAGCTTAGCTTCTATTTCTCAGCCTTTTTATGCCTCTGTAACCAATTTTGTACCCACTGTTTAGCTTGTTCTGCTGTTTGCACAATTCCCTCCAATTGAGCAACATACATTTCTTCAGCTAACTGTCCCAGAGCAGGTCCCGGCACAGCACCTAATCGAATCAAATCGTGACCATTGAGTAATGGCTTCGGTTTTAATTCGACACCGCTGAGAGCCTTTATTCTTTTCCGCAAATTTACCAATGCAGCAACGCTCCTGCCTTCAGCTTTTTGAATCGCTCTTTGCAGCTCGTACAGGTCCCGGAAATACGGCTCAGACGCGATTAACTTCAGTTCCGCCAAGGACATTTTGTCATCGAGCAGCTTGTCCCTGTTGGACAATAAAAATTTTATATGCCTGTTTTGACTCCTGCTTAGTTTTAGAATGTGTAAATTCTCAATTGCAAATTCCGTATCGCTGCCAGCGAAAAATCCTGCTAAGGCAAGAGCAAAACCGACCTTCTTTGGCAATCGGCTTAAAACTCTAATCGCCATTTCTGCCTGTTCACCAACAAAACCGGGAAAGATTGCTTCTGCTAATCCGCTTTTTATAAACATCGACGCCCCTGCAGAACGATTGGGTTCAATAAGGATGCCTTCAAGCTCCATTGCAATACGCTCACCACTTATTTTGGCTATCTTTTTCGCATTCTTGCAGACTGCTGACCAGGTTTTCGGCTCTATGCGAAAGTTTAGCTGCGTGGAAAACCGAACCGCCCGCAACATTCGAAGATAATCTTCGCCGAATCTATTCTCGGGCTTGCCGATGGTTCGAATAATCTTTTTCCTGAGGTCCTTATGGCCATCGACATAATCGATTACCTTCTCTTTTACAGGGTCATAAAACATCCCGTTGATGGTGAAATCTCTTCGGCTGGCATCTTCAGCGGCACTGACAAATTTAACAGTACTCGGATGTCTGCCGTCAGCATAGCCGGTCTCGCTTCTAAACGTTGCTACTTCTACTTGTTGGCCTTCTATCAGAACAATCACTACACCGAATTTTGCTCCGACCTTTAAGGTGCGTTTGAATATCTTCATTACTTCTTCAGGCCGAGCGTTTGTAGCAACATCGTAGTCGTTCGCTTTACGGCTTATAAGCATATCGCGGACGCACCCCCCTGCCAGTAGTGCCTCGTAACCATTACGGCCTAACTGCTTGACTATTTTTATTGCCGCTTGTCTATTAGTCATTATTCGTATATGCGTTAATGTGTATATGCGTTGATGTGTTTCTCATTTACTCATCCACTCATCTACTCATTTACAATTTTTTCTTTAATATCGTTACTGCCATAGTCCCCCACTGACGCCGCTCTATTATCTCCAATTGAGCGTATTTTTCCAGCAGTTCTGTTCGTCGCTCGGTTCTCACTACTGCGACTCCTTCTGTATTTAATTGTCGCGGGATTGAAATCAGCAGTTTTCCCAAAGGCGAATTTTGTTCAACATCTTTCGTATTCGCATACGGCGGGTCGATAAAAATAAGGTCATATCTTCGTTTACTAACTGGCGTTCCAATTTTGAAAGCGTTGGCCCGGATTACTTTCGATTCTTTAACGAATCCTGCCTTTTCAATATTCTTTTCTAAGATTTCAGCTACTTTCGGGTCCTGCTCGACAAAAGTAACAAACTCAGCCCCCCTGCTCAATGCCTCAAGACCCAGAGAGCCGACTCCACAGAATAAATCAGCTAC
>CAZOQJ010000123.1:0-7467 GCA_964581905.1 uncultured Pirellulales bacterium | reverse complement strand
CCGTCGATTTTCAACTCGACGACGTAGTCGAAATTTCTGTTGCCAAGTCCCTTTGCTACTCGTTCATCGAACGCCTTTAATTCATCGGCGTTGTAGGTATTATCTATACTGAGCATAGGTACAGCATGTCTGACAGTTGTAAAACCTTCGAGTGGCTGACCGGAAACACGCTGAGTGGGCGAATCTGCTGTGATAAGTTCAGGATTTTTCTGCTCTAATGCCTTTAGTTCCGCGAAGAGTTTATCGTATTGTCGGTCGCTGATTTCCGGCTGGTTAAGGACATAATAGAGATAGTCGTGCTTGCGAATCTCTTTGCGTAACTGCTCAATTTGCTTTTTCGCATCCTTGGCCATAACAGCTTATTTATATGCTGTTTTGGCCTGTTTTGCAATCTTTTTGCCCCGCACCAAAATCCAGTGTCGGTTTTTTGGGGGTGAGGGGACAGTTACAAATCGAGATTTTGGTGCGGGGCTTATTGGTTCGACCCGTTCGACTACGCTCAGGGCAGGCAGGCTCATCACAAGTCAGGCGGTTCAAATTTATAACCTATTTCCCTTATTGTGCGTATGAAAGTCGGATTGTGCGGATTGGTTTCTATCTTATCCCTGAGTGTGGTAATAAAACGGTCGATGCTGCGCTGACCTGTAAAAGAGTCATAACCCCAGACCCTATTGAGTATCTCATCACGCGTGAGAGCTCTGCCCGGCATCTTGACAAACAACTCCAGAAGGCCAAATTCCTTTGGTGACAGCTTAACTTCTTTGCCTTTACGCGTCAGCTTCCTGGCCGGGACATCAATTTTAAAATCTGCAAACTCGTAAACATCCTGCTCTGCCCGTTTTCTCCGTCGCAAAAATGCTGCTGAGCGCGCCAAGAGCTCCTTTATACTGAAAGGTTTAGTAACATAATCATCCGCCCCGAGATTTAAACCCAAAATGATATCTGACTCCTCTCCTTTGGCGGTCAGCATTATTATGGGCATATCGAGGTTTTCCTTGCGGATTAGTCTGCATATTTCATAGCCGTTTATCTTCGGCAGCATAATATCGAGAATAATCAGGTCCGGCTTTTTATCAAGAGCGGTATTTAATCCCGCCTCACCATCAGCCGCGGTAAGTACGCGGTAGCCCTTGAATTCGAAGTTATCTTTCAGACCCCGCAGCATTGTTGCGTCATCTTCAACTATCAGGATTGTTTCCATTTGATTCGGGCATTTCAAATTTGTAACCGATACCTTCTATAGTGCGAATGAACGCAGGCTTATTCGGGTCACGTTCGACCTTGTTCCTAAGGGTAACAATAGTATGGTCAATATCCTTTAAGGTAATAAAGCGTGAATAACCCCACACAGTATTGCGTATCTCGTCACAAGTCAGGGTGCATTCGGCCCTTCTAAGAAACAGATGCAGCATCTTAAATTCGCCCTGAGTAAGCTTAACCTGCCTGCCGTCGCGTGTGAGAGTGCATGCTTCAACATCAAGCTGACAATCGCCAAATTCATAAACTACAGGCTCGGTTTTTGTTCTGCGCCGCATAATCGCTTCGGCCCGGGCCAATAGCTCCTTTACACTGAACGGCTTGGTCACGTAGTCATCCGCTCCGAGATTCAGACCCAATATTATATCCGATTCCTCACCTTTGGCGGTAAGCATGATTATTGGCATATCAAGATTATTTTTACGAATTTGGCTGCATACCTCGAAACCGTTGATTTTGGGCAGCATAATATCAAGTATAATCAGGTCAGGGTTCTCAGTCAGCGCTGCGTTGAGGCCCTGTTCACCATCCATGGCGGTCTTGATACGATAGCCCTTCAATTTAAAGTTATCCTCCAGGCCCCGTAACATGGCTGGATTATCTTCAATAATCAGCACACTTTTCAATGAGTAATCCTTTCTCTATCGGGCTTAACCGCCAGCCGGTAATCTCACCGTGAATGTACTTCCTTCGCCAGGTCCACTATCGACGGAAATTGTGCTTTTGTGGGCATCAAGAATAAATTTTACAATAGACAGGCCCAAGCCGGTACCTTCGGCTCGACGGGAAAGAGAGCTATCTACCTGATAGAACCTGTCGAATACTTTCCTTATTTGTCTGCGGGCCATTCCAATGCCATTATCCTTAACCGAGAAACAAACCAGGTCATTTTCGGAAAAAACTTTCAACTCGATTTTCTTATCATCGTAAGAATATTTGTAGGCATTATCCAGCAAATTAATGAGCACCATCACCATTGCATCGCTATCGGCAAACACATCAGGCAGACCATCGGCTATTTGCACCTGAAAATCGCACCGGCCGGTATCGAATTTGGTCTTTACGGCCTCGGCTGCAGCACGGGCAATATCTGCGGGGCTCGTCTGAGTTATCTTAAAGGCCTGCTTGTTCCGCTCCATTCTTGAAAAGGTCAGGAAGTTATCAATCAATCTGGTCAATCTCTCATTTTCCTTTGAAACCATCTGGAAATATTCAAGCGCTTGTTGCTCATCTTTATAATTGCCCTGCAATAATGTATCCACGAGCAAGCGAATCGAGGCCAGAGGCGTTTTCAATTCGTGGGAAACAGTCGCTATGAAATCGTTTTTGAGCTTGTTAAGCTTCATCTGTTTTCTAACTACCTGCGCAGCGACCCCCGCCGCAATAAGAATCAATACAATAACAAGCACACCTGTCCAAATATAAACGGTAATACGCTGGCTCGCTGCCTTTTCAAAGACGTCACCGGCCTTGAACGACAATTCGATTTTCCAGCCCGGAAAATCTCCTCCAATATTTGCCGCTACAAAGGGCTCGTCATCAAGTTCATTAGCACCTGCTGCAAATCTGCCGGACTCATCTACTACTCTGTAGGCCACGGCAGAATCCCCAAAATCCGCCTCAAAATCAGCAAAAATTGATACGATATTTTCTTTGGATAACAGAGCCAGCACACTCGCGCCGTTAGTCTTGTGATAAATACCGTATAAAGGTTCACCTGCAAAAGGCAGATGTTGAAGCTCATCCTCTTTTACATTTTCAAGAGCATCTGCTTGTGAAAAATTTTCAGATACGCCAATAGACAATTCCTCAGCAGCAATCAATCGTTCTAAGCCTGGCATCTTGTCATCGAGCAAAGCTCTCTTGCGTGCCATCTTGGATAGGGCCTGAACAAGAAACAGGTTATGGTCAGCCGGCAACGCAAATCCTGCCTCGTTTACTGAATAGACCATTGAAGTCAGCTTATCGAAAGTCTGCGTAAATAATTCACTATACGCGGCATTATCCTCTATCAAATTCAGCAATAATAATCGTGCATTTCCAATAAGAACCAAAAGAGCCGGCTCGGCTGTTTTTTCCAAAGGACTAAAGGCGGCCTGCTTACACTCGGCAATAGCCTCATCGCGTTTTTTAAGTTTTGCCAAGCATCTGCTCTTGCCAATAAGCCCCGCCAGACGAACACGGTCGTCACCGCCGTACATTGCTTTGCGAGCATAAATATCCGCGGCCTGTGAAAATTCATGTTCAACAAACTCAAGCTCCCAGGCATCCCTAAACAGCTCTGAATACTCAACAGCTCCTTCTATTTCAGAAGTTAACAGCGGATAGATGCGCCGGCCATCGGCATTATATATAAGTAAACCAGCGAAATTTGTCTTCCCCGCTGCAAAAAGTTTTTTCCGATAAGGATGTGCCTGAATCTCTTCGTTATCCAGCAAACCATAACACTCGGCCGATATTTTATTGGCATGACGAAGTGTTTTTTCCAACTGTTCCTTGTAAACGGTAATAAGCTTCTGGCGTACAGCAAGTCTCTCATTATTTACAACCTGACTGATAAACCACAAAAGCCCAACGGTGGGTAGTATCACTGCCACAGCAAGCAGCAATACCACCCACCGCATCTGGTTGTGGCCGCTATCTATTCGGGCCTTGCTTTTCATAAAGCTATTTACCTGCGCCCTCTTCATACAAAGCTATTATATCAGCTTCTTTAAGGGCGTAATTATAAATTCGCACATCATCGATAAGGCCACGCCAGAAGCGCCCTGTTTGTTCGGCATTTTCGCCGATATAAACAGGATAGTCATTACTCCTGATGCCCTCATTACTCGATTTCGATACATCAAGCTTGCCATCTATATAAGTACGCATCCTACGGCCATCGTAAATACCGACAATGTGGTGCCACTCGTTTGCACTGACTCTCTTTTGCCCATTGAGCCAAGTACTGCCACCGATTGCAAAGTGAAATCGTCTGTCCGCAGACTCAGTAGAAAACCGCCATGCCGAATCACCTTTGGTAACAATCGCTGTCCACTCTGCTGGAATGGAAACTATATTGACCCATGCTGAAACTGTTATCTGGCCGGCGATATCGAATTTGGATTCGTTGCCGATTTTCACATAATCGCCGCTACCGTCAAATTCCAGAGCACCGGCAATTTTACCCATGTTAGGCCGCCAAACAGGGTCACCCTGTAGTGAGCCGTCATTGCCGTTGCCGGAACTATCAGCAGCGATAGAACCTTCACTCTCATCGAACTTCCACCAGCCGACAAGGCCGGCTAACTCGGCTGTCCCAAAGACTAATGGACTTTGCCAGGCGGTATCCTTCGTGTCTCGCCAGGTCAACTTGGTGTCACGTTCTCCGCCATCGTCGTCATCGTTAACATGAACATCCAGACCTATTTTTGCGCCGGTGGATGGCTTTGTCCCCAGCGTTGACCACGGAAACTTGACCTCCAGACGATAGCCATTGTCAGTTGACACTAATGCAAATTTAACGTCCTCTTTAAGGTAGGGCTCCCCACTCTTTCCAATGCTCGGGCTGCTTTTGTCCCAACCAAAGTAGAATGGATAATCATTTTCGTCATACTCACTCGACTTGGAATCGTCGGCGTCAATGAAAACCTCAACGGCGTCATCATAATAATATTCCACAGAATCATTCTTCAAAACATCATCGCGAACATCCGCAAGCAGATACAGGTTTTCCTGGTCCCACATCGCTCTATAGTCGGCTGAGAGGTCATTCGCTGACGACACCGTTGAATATATTGCATTTTCAAGCTTGTACTGGGAGGCAGCAGACCAGATGTCCTCTGCTGCCCCATCAATCACCGGTGCCTTTGTTGCCTGCGCAACAACAGCAGAGACGCCTGCCCCTCTTTTCCATAACTCGGCTTTGGCCTTGGCTTGGCCGACAACCCGTGAAATTTCTGTAATTGGGCCCAAAACCTCATTTAGCGGCGGCAGGCCACTTATGACCGTATACTCAGTACAGTTATTAAGCTGCTCATCAGTACGATACTCAACAGCTGTCCGGCTGCAGGACTTGGCTAACTGTTCTAATGCCTGCTGCATCTTTTCACGATTAGAGTTATCAAGATGTCCGATTATCGCCGGGGTAGCTACACTAATAGCTCCACCAACATTGACTATGACCAGCTTGCTTGTAGCCGGCGAGAGCCTGCTTATAAAATCTTTCAACGAGCCTTCGGTGCAAACAGATTTGCCTTGTTTAATTGCAGCTATGCAAGCATCTGTAATGCCTTTGTTTAGTGACAGCACAGTAGTATTGTTTACCTGGTCCATATAACAATAGAGCTTCTGGCCGCCGACTATGCCAATCTGGTATCTGTCTGTTTGGTCAGCTTGTTGTCCACCTGTCATCAGATTGGCCGTTCCAAGCAGCATTGTAATGATTTGTCGTGTCTGCCGGGGATTGTGGCTTGTAACTGCCAGACCTATATTCGGCAGAAGAGGAACATCGTTTATAGCGGTCTTATCAGAAGGCACAGCAAATAATATAACTTGCTCAACGTTGGCAAAAATTTCTCGGCCGATGTCAAGTCCGGTTACCTTTTGAATTTTCTCACCTACCGCCTTAGCCTGGGCTCCATCCGCCTGAGCTAAAGCCATACTTACAATCGCAACTGCATCGGAAGGTACCACTTCGAGAGCAGCTTTACTTAAGTTTGGTGTGCGGAACATATCGTATGCAAGGCAGTGGTGGCCATCTTTAAATGAGACATCAGCCCTATAGGATAATCCGCTTTCTTCAACAGAATAGCTCGCAATCAAGTCATCAATGCTATTGAAATCAACAATAGCGTTCGCCCAGAGCATCTCCTCGGGAATCTGCCCCGCAGGAAATTGCTTCAAAATATCTGTATATACCTCGTCAACATTTGCCCAGACCGTTAAAGCATTATCCTGCCTTGTTTTTTTGCTTATTTTCGCAAACGATTTATTGCTCGAAGCAAGTGTTGGTTCAGAAATGATACCCTTGTATTGCTTGATACACCACTCAAGCTGTTCAGCCGGACTGGCAATTATAATCACCTTGTCATCGTAGGCTACCGATGCATTCTGAATATTCAAAGTCTCCATTCCCTCAATTGGTTCGCCGCGCTGCCCCACTATACCCAAGCCAACAAGAATTATGCCTCTCAATGCGTCGCTTTTACCAGGATACAATACGGCAATTCCTACCGGGTTATTTTCTCTGATGGCCGTAATACCGACAGCCATACCGCGTATTTTTTTGAATTCAGCCATCATGCTCGGATTTAAAAGAGCAGCCATAATATCCTCCGGCGACTTACCCCCAGGGCCAACCGGTCCGCCTAGGCCACCAATAGCAGCAAGCGGATTCTCAAATGGTGTCCCTTTTAGCATGTTAAGTATGGTTTCAATTTGCCTGCCGGGGCTTCCAAGCTCCACATAAACAAGAGTATTGGGCGGCATCAAACCCGCCGGGTCATAATTCATTAAGTCATCCAAATATGGTTTTGCCTTCTCAATAATTTCGTTCTGGTCACCGTATTCGGCTACAAGCTTTCCGAATGCTGCCTTTGCCTTTTGCTCATCTTTCTTTTTCAGATAGCACATACCCTGCCGGTAAAGGGCCTGGGCCACATTGTTTCGCGACACAGAGCTATCCTGGATTATCTGCTCATAAATTTCTATCGCTGCATCAATATCACCTTCTACCTCCTCCGCATACAGACCCTCACGCAGCATAACACTTGCAGGTTTAGCCATTGCCACCGCATTAAACAAGCCGATTGCAAACAAAAACATAATTGTCATAATTTTTGACTTTTTCATAATCGTTCTCCTTTCAAAAATATCTACAATAAAAAGGTTTCTTCGGCAAGTGTTATCCTACATTATAAATGTTACAATTTTGTTACGGTTTTATCCTTCTTTTGTTTTTTTTAGTCTTTTTTACTACTCTAAGATAGTTCTGAATATACTTTCCTAACAATATGTGGCCGTACATTTTACAGCACAACACAGACAAGCAAATGCTCTACATCAAGCCAACCAAGAAACCTGCCACCCCAACGACATGTGAGAGTCCCCTTCCAACGTCCTTTAAGGTTCGAGCCCCGCCAATAAAAAATTCAGGACAGCCATGCCAAAAAGGCCTGCTGCCCTGAAACTCCCCGAGTAGGGCTCGAACCTACAACCTAGCGGTTA
>CAZOQJ010000122.1:0-7623 GCA_964581905.1 uncultured Pirellulales bacterium | reverse complement strand
TGCCGCCCGGCTGGCCGTCGATAATTACCTCAACCTGATTGATACTATTGTAGTATTTTGGAAGCTTTGAAGTTTTTTCTTCTGCATGATTTCTGATAGCTTCAGTTACGTCGATGTGCTTACCAGTAATTGTAAAAAGCAAGATTAGGCTCCTTTATAATGGCGTTTTTTATACAGCAAAATCCTTTATTATTGTTCACCCGGCAAAACCGGTTCCGGCAAAGCAGCAAGGCCGGCTGGTGTTACAACACCTCCACTTACGATAAATTTTAGTGCTTGTTCTACTGTCATATCCAATTCTATTGTTTGTTTTTTCGGCACCATTACTACAAAGCCGGTAAAAGGTGTTGGCGAAGTTGGAATTAGGACGGTTAGAAACTCTTTTCGGGTGTTTTCCACGACTTTTTCAATTCCGGTGCCGGTAACAAAACCCAAAGACCATATATTTTTTTTGGGGTATTCTACGGCAACAACCCGCGAAAACATTTCATCTTTTTCTTCCTGTTGCGTAAGGAAAAGGTCGGTAATCTGCTTTACATAAGGATAGACCTGCCTCAAAAGTGGTGTATTCATTATGAACTTTTCAATCATTCGCCAGAGGGTTTTGCCAACAACATTGGCCAATAATGCACCCACTATAAAAACAGCAACCAAGGCCACGAGAAAGCCGGCCATTGATAAAACTACCTTCATCCATTTCATGTCGAAGTGCTGCTCAAGAAATGCTTCGCCGGCAATGGATTTTATCAGCCAACTCAAGCCGGCTGCTATGTGACAGCTGATATTGTCCTGGATGAATTTGTAGCCCCAGACGAATATCCAGATTGTTACAATGGTCGGCACTAATACCGCCAATCCACGCACAAAGTAGCTTCTAAACCGTCCCGGCATCTGTGTACCTTGTATAAATCTTTACTGAAACGTTGATTTACTAACTTCTCTCGATAAAAGCTGCTTTAAATATCGACTCTTATGGAGAATACGTTGAATTATTCTATGGAGTTTTCGGAGTCAATAAAAAAGTCCTTTGGCAGGTGTGCACCGAGCAGATGTATCACAGCGCCGGGCAAAGAAGCGAGCATCCATACAATCCGTTGACAAAGTGCCAGAGCCAAGGCGGCCTCCTGCCCAACTCCGGCAAACGTAGAGAACAGAAAAACAAGTATGCCTTCCATTATTACTGCACCGCCGATACTGACAGGCACAGCTCCTAATGTCCAGCTTAGCGTGAAAAACACGTAGTAATACTGGATGCTTACCGTAATGCCAAGGTCTCGCCCAACAAACCAGAAACCAGTGATAGCCATAAGCTGCAGGAAGATAGTTAATCCGAATGCTATTAGCAGAGTCAGAGGGCTTTTGTAGTAAAGAAAGGCGGTTTTTTTAAGCTTTTCCACCGTCCTCAAGGCTTGATTGATGACATTCAGGCAAATCTTTTTGAGTATTGCGCGGCTTTTTCTATATAGTAAAAGACCACAGAGAATAATAACTATAAAGCCAAACAGCCAAATAAGAACAATCTTATGCTCTGCGACAGAGTTTAGAAAACCGGCATTCTTTTGGGCACTTATTGGTAAAGTCTCACCCCTGAGAAAAAGCAGGTAGAAAAAAGCAGCGATTATCAGCGTACCGAACAATCCGATTATTCTATCGACAAATACGCATAGAGCGGCTTCGAATCTTTTATTGGTATGCTTTGTAACGTACCAGGCGCGGAGTAAATCGCCCCCGACGGAGCTCGGCATAAAATTATTGTAAAAAAGCCCCAGGAAAAGCAATCTGACGGCTGACCAAAACGGTATGATAATGGATTGGCTTCTCAGAAGCAGCCACCAGCGGAACGCTACAATTATCTGGCCTACAAGGAAAATGCCCAGGGCAAGCGCGAAAACCCATATATTTATTTGAAGGAAAGCTTGTGTTAAATTATCCCACCTTTGCCCTTTGGAAAGCCATAATATTGCCCAAATAATGCCGCCTATAACTACTGCGATTCGGCCGAACAGAAAGATGCTTTTACTTTTTTTGGTTTTACTCATTAGGGAAGCTTGCCTTTTAAAAAACTTGTTTTTGCAGATGATAATGGGTAAATTAACAATTGACAATTGAAAAGTGAACTAAAGTGAGCTAAAGTGTTTAAGGTGAGATGATAATCCACAACTTTAGGCACTTCAAATTTTAGGCATTTTAGGCACTTTTTGGTAATGGTGAAAGACAATGGAAGCAAAACCTATTGAAGAAGGTTCGGATTTTATTCCAAAATTCGATGACGATGGCCTGATACGGGTCATAGCTCAGGACGCAGATAGTGGTCAAGTACTGATGGCGGCTTATATGAACCGCCAGGCGCTTGACCTGACTATTCAAACCGGCTATGCGGTGTATTTCAGCAGGTCGCGGCAAAAATTATGGAAGAAAGGCGAGCAAAGCGGTCATTTTCAAAAAGTCCGGCAGATACTCGTCGATTGCGACCAGGACTGTTTGCTTCTTAAGGTAAACGTTGAAGCCGGCCAATGCCATGTTGGCTACCAAAGCTGCTTTTACCGGGCGTTAAAAAAGGGCAGCAGCAAAATGCTGGATTTTATCGCAAAAAAGGTATACAACCCCCAAAAAACCTACAAAAAATAGGGCTGAATCCAATAGCTGTATGGGGATATTTGCCTTATAGCAGGGATTTTCCTGAATTTGAGAAAAAAATACTATTATTGCTATAGATTTTTCTGATTTTGCTGATTTTTTTTCTTGATTCGGCTACGGCGAATTTGGTATATTCAATTATTACAATATAGTGGATAATTTTCGCGGTATAACGGATTTAGCGAAAAGTGAGGAGCGGTAATGAAGTATTAGTTTGTCCCTCATTTTCGCTTTTCCGAATGGGAAAAATGATGGTGGTGCTTTGCGCGCATAAAACAGCAAGTGAAGCACGTACAGTAGTAACCATAATGGATTAACCGTTTTTGTGTTAAAGATAAGATATGGTTTTTTGGAGGATTTAGATATGAGAGGATTAATCGCCGTTTAGTTAATGTATTTTTGTGCTCTCTATTTTAGTTCAATATTATTTTAGGAGGTTTTAATTATGAAAGATTTTAAGCTGAAATTGTTATTGGTTTGTGTAGTTGTATTATTTGGCGCTGCACCTGTCGCATTGGGCGATTGGAATCCGGGCGACGGGCACAAGATGCACTATCCACAGTTGCCCGACCTTGCCGATACAGGCATCGATGTGGATATAAGCTATTGTGGTCCTGCCGGGGATGATTTTGAGTGCACTGCGGCCGGACCGATTACTGACGTGCATATCTGGGGTTCGTGGCTCTACGATGAGATGCCTATGGGTGACCCAAATGCGGTAGATTTTATAGTAGAAATCTGGAGTAATAATCCGATGGGGCCTATGGGCTACTCAGAACCGAATGAGCCGCTTTGGGGGTGGTTCTTCAGCCGGGGCGATTTTGATGTTCGTCTTTATGCTGGCCAGTTGTATGAGGGCTACTACATGCCTTGCGAGATGTATGTGCCGGATGGTGATACTATGTGCTGGCAGTACAACTTCTACATTGACCCGTGTGCTGCGTTCCCTCAGGAAGAAGGTGAAATTTACTGGCTGGTTGTGCATGCCATGCCGTATGATTCATTCGCTTTCTTCGGATGGAAGACCTCGCTGGACCACTGGATGGATGATGCGGTCACGGTTAATTGGAACCCGCCACCAGAGTGGTCTGAGCTGCGCTATCCTATAGGCTATGGCCATCCATTTGAAGGTCAACCAATGGACTTGGCCTTTGTGATTACCGGCGAGGAAGAAGAACCTGAACCCGGTGTCAAGTGGGAACAGCTTCCCGACCTTGCCGATACAGGCATCGATGTGGATATAACCATGTGTGGCCCTGCTGCTGATGATTTCCGGTGCACAAAAACCGGACCAATTCTTGACGTGCACATCTGGGGCTCATGGCTCTACGATGAGATGCCTATGGGTGACCCAACCGCGATAGATTTCTTTATAGAAATCTGGAGTGATAATCCAATGGGGCCTTCCGGCTGGTCAGAACCGAATGAGTTTCTTTGGGGGTGGTTCTTCCCCAAGGACGAATTTAATGCCAGTCTTTATGCTGACCAGTTGTATGAGGGCTATTACATGCCTTGCGAGATGTATGAGCCCTATGGTGATTCTATGTGCTGGCAGTATGACTTTTACATTGACCCTTGCGAAGCGTTCTATCAGGAGGGTTCGCCTGAAGAGCCGGTGGTTTACTGGCTGCTTGTGGGTGCCATGCCGCATGATGTAATGACAAACTTCGGCTGGAAGACCTCATTAGACCACTGGAACGATGATGCGGTGTGGCTAGGTTTCATGGGTTGGGAAGAGCTGATTTATCCTTACGGTTACGGGCATCAATTTGAGGGGATGTCGATGGACCTGGCGTTTATGATTACCGGTGAGGGCGAGGAGGAAAAGAAGCAGCTGATTGAGCACTCAAAGTGGTCTCAGCCGCCTATCGAGATTGACCCTACCAGCACAATACCGGAATATTGCGGCTGGGATGAAATATCTCTGCGAGACCCGGTGGAACCGCAATACTGGCATATTGTTGCAGATGACTTTAGATGTCTGGGCACTATGCCCATAACAAGCATACATTGGTGGGGTTCATACTTCGGCTGGGAGCAACCTGGAGGTATGCCGTTAGTTTTGCCGATTGGCTGGAAGATAAGCTTTTGGTCCAATGTTCCTGCCGGCTCCGCGCCTGACCCTAACTACAGCTACCCTGAAGAACTTCTCTGGCAGATTGATATCGATGCTAACCGTGTGGAGGTAGAAGAGGTTGGTACGGACAACTATCCCTACTTTCCTAATGATGTTTGCTTCCAGTATAACCTGCAATTAGAGCAGGAAGAGTGGTTCTGGCAGTTTGATTTCAACGATTTAACCCAGGATAGTGTCTTCTGGATGAGTATCGCGGCGGTATATGAGCCGGGTGAGGAGTTCATCGAGTACCCGTGGGGCTGGAAGACGCGGCCGTGGAGCTGGATGGATGATGCTATAGTATTCGAGGTTAACGAACCGTTTGAGCCGGGTTTAATTGTAAACCCATACAACAACTGGATGTGGCCGATTGAAGATTCTAATGGGGAAAGCATGGATGTGGCCTTTGAGCTTGATACCGACCCGAACTATATCAAGTGGGAGCAATATTACACCGGTATCCGCGACTGGCCACACTATGAAGATGTGCCAAGTGAAATGGTATTATGGCCGGAGGGTCAGGAATGGTACCAGGCGGTTGCTGATGATTGGCCCTGCGATAGCAACAGGCCGGTGACGGCTATTGCGTGGTGGGGTTCATATCTGGGTTATACCTATGAAGCCTGCCAAGATGAGCCGATAACACGTCCGGAACAGCCGGCCTACTTTGACATTTCTATCTGGACGGACGTGCCGGATCCTGATCCGGGCGACCCGATGACATACAGCCAACCCGGCGATATGATTTGGGAGTACAATGCTTACGATTACGATGAGGTATTAGTCGGCTACGATAAGCATCCAGAATACGACCCTTGCGGACCTCGTGAACCGGTCTTCCGTTATTCGGTGCGTCTGCCAGAAGAAGAATGGTTCTGGCAGGAAGAAGAGGAAGCGGTTTACTGGCTGATGATTGTGGCTGTTTACAAGGACCATTACCCGATTTACGATTGGGGCTGGACGCTCCATGAGCATGTGTATAACGACGATGCCGTTTTCGGCTTTCCGACTATCAATAATGGGGATTCCTGGGAATGGTACGAGGTATTCGACCAAACGGGAGCCAGTGCGGATATGTCGTTTATCCTGTACACCGACCCCGATGCCGAACCGCCTGTAAAGGAGCTTGACTTCGGCGATGCTAACGACCCGCCCTATCCGACGCTTCTTGCTAACGATGGCGCACGACACATCATCGGTGGTTCGCTGTGGCTTGGTCCTGCTGATGACGCACCCGACCCTGAAGGTGACGGCCAACCCGACCCGCAGGCGTTAGGTGACGACAACGATGGTAATGATGACGAGGACGGCGTGACGATTCCGACCTTGACTCAGGGCATACCGACAACCATTACCGTTGAGGTTTATGAACCCACAGGTCTCGGCGGATTTGTTGAGCTGTGGATAGATTTTAACGGCAATGGTAACTGGACCGACGCAGGTGAATTAGTGTGGAGCGGTATGCTGGGCTCCGGATTGAATCCGGTACCGGTGACGGCACCGATAGGTTCAGTTGTCGGTCAGACTTATTCCCGCTGCCGAATAAGCACCAATGGTACAGGCAGTCCTACCGGCCTTGCGCTGGATGGTGAGGTCGAAGACCACGAAGTAACCATTCAAGAAGGTCGTGATTTCGGCGATGCACCAGACCCGACCTATCCGACCCTATTACTGCTTGGTGCCAGACACATAATTGTGCCTGGGGTTATGCTGGGTGCCAGCATAGACGCTGAAACAGACGGTCAACCAAATGCAACAGCGACAGGCGATGATAATGACGGCAATGATGACGAAGATGGCGTCGTGTTTACATCACCACTGGTGGCCGGCCAAATGGCAACGGTTGACGTAACCGCGTCAGTACCTGGTGTATTAAATGCCTGGGTAGATTTTAATATCAATGGCAGTTGGGCCGATGTCGGAGAACAGATATTCACCAATGTCGCACTTACCGGTGGAGGCATAACTGACAATCTGAACTTCAATGTGCCTGCGACAGCAGTTACAGGCAGCACCTTTGCCCGGTTCAGGTTCGACACAACAGGTGGTTTGTCTTATACCGGCCAGGCCAATGATGGTGAGGTCGAAGACTATATGGTTGATATCGAAGAAGAAGTGCTCTACAAGTGGTCACAGCCGCCGGAAGAGGTAGGACCGGGTGAGTTCTACGGCTGGGATGAGCCATCGATATACGGTGGACAGTGGATTGTAGCCGATGACTGGCCCTGCAATGACCAACGTCCTGTTACGGATATCCACTGGTGGGGTTCATATTATGGCTGGCTTGACCCAATGCCACCACAACCTGCACCGGTCGGTTTCCACATTGGTATCTGGACGGACGTACCAGCTGGAATTGACCAGCCGTGGAGCCATCCGGGTATAATGCTCTGGGAGTATCACGCCACTATGGCCGAAGTGTACGAAGAATTCGTCGGCTTTGACGTTCACCCAGATTATCCGCCGGATACTTGTTTTAAGTACGACCTGCAGTTGCCAGAGGAAATGTGGTTCTGGCAGGACCCGAACGAAAATGCAATCTACTGGCTTAGCATTGCGGCCATCTATGATGGTCCGATGCCGGATTGGCAATGGGGCTGGAAGACACGTGAGCATTTCTTCATGGATGACGCAGTAAGAATCTGGTTCCCGACAGCACCGATACCCGGTGAGCCATTTATAGAAGGTGAGCCGATTATAGACCTGCAGGGTGTCTCTTGGGATATGGCATTCGAACTGACTACGCAGGAATGCCTGATAGGAGGCAATGCCGGCCCATTAGAGCACAGCGACTGGGTTGCTTGGGGCTATCCCAACTGCTGGTGCTATTGCAGACAGTGCCGTGGTGATGCAGACGGCAAGAAGACAGG
>CAZOQJ010000121.1:0-7676 GCA_964581905.1 uncultured Pirellulales bacterium | reverse complement strand
GGTAAATGAGTGAGCGGTTTAATTGTAATTGATCATTAGTCATTCATATGTCCTTGATATATAAGACTTCCCATAAGGGGTAAATTGCCGGCTAAATTTGACTTGCGGCTCGTCTCCGCTGAAGCTCCGACGCAGCAAGGTCTCCGCGAACGTGTGCTACCTGAGCACAGGCTGATATTATACCGCCATCCTTCTGCATTTTCAATAGAAATCTAAGAATAAAATCAAAAATTAAATATCAAAATGCAAAATTGTGGAATCGCTGCGCGATGGATTTTAATATTTAGCCACAGATTGCACGGATTTTGTTTAGCCACAGAGTACATCCGCCGTTGCCGAGGCTTTGGCGGGACAAGCAGAGAGCACAGAGATTTTAGACACGGATTCACACAGATCCGCCTTCGCCGAGGCTACGGCGAGACAAGTTTATACTGTTTCAGCCAGCTTGGTGTTCTCGGCAAATTCTGCTCCCAAAGCAGGCTTTGTCACAGAATATTGCCTTCGTTCACCCCGCTTCGTTGTTCAACTACGCAGGGCAGGCAAAGTCAAACAAGCTGACTTATCTTTAAGCTGACTGGATTCTAACAACGATTTGCGTAGTGCTGCCGGAGGCCGCAATTGGTTCGACAAGCTCACCACAGGGAGGAAACATACAGTAAGTATGCCATAGGCATACGAATAAACAATCCGAACCGCAGGCAGGACAAGCAAAATTTTGGCTTGTGTTTGGTGAGAATTGGGAATAAGTATGCCAAGTAATACGGTTTCAGTAATACTTTAATCCCTACTCAAGTGCCACGAGGGCTAAAATTATAGTCGGATGCCTTTAAATTTTTCCAACAAGCTATGGTTTGCAAGTTTTGCAAGGTTTATAACCGCTGCTAACAGCAATATTATTACTACAAAATTGAACCTTGTTTTTTACGCCAAGTCTCTTCACGTATTTGCATGTGCTTCTGTGAAATACCTTCCGCTTTTTATTGCCCACAATTTCATTTGTTTGCTTAACAAAATCATATTTGCCTAATTTCAAAAGGGCTATTATAAGAAGGTAGATATACACAACACCGTATTCCTGAAAGTGCATAAGGGCATGGGCAATTCTGTGCCTCAGATTATAACCAGCTTTTTCTACAAGCAGAAATCTAAAAAAAAGCAGGTCATCTTCATTGAAAAGCTGTTTGATTTTATCCTCATACAATAGAGCATGAATATCTTTTTCTCTTACGATGTTCCCGCCTTTACTATTCTTAGTTTGATAAAAAGTGCTTACTCCACATATTTCACACATATCTCTGATCAATCCCTCCATTTTTAATGTCAGAGAATCGATGCTTAAAACAAAATTAGGATGGTTTATAGGATTAATGAAATAGTGATGCATTTGAATGAAATACTCATTTAAAGCAGGTGCAATCAGGTTTAGCCAGTTGTACTCTATTTTCTCTCCTGCTGGTGAATTATAGTAAAGAGTCTTTCCAAACCACGAATGTTTGCTCAGAAAATCCAGGAAAGTTTCGGTTGATAATTTATTTTGTCTGATAGCAGCATGGAATATTGCATCTATTAAGAATTTTTTATTTAACTCTATCGACCAGGAGTATTGCTGAAGTATGCTGTGATATTCATTTTCTTCTACAGAAAAGTGTTCCGCTTGGTGACCGCGGCTGTCGATCACACTCGTAGCAGCAAAACTTTGAAAAACGTATTCTCTGTTCTGCTCTTTTACTTGTTTCTGCAAGTCTTTGTATTTAGGAAGCAGGTTCTTGTTATGCATTAAAAATCCAATTATTTCATCAGCACTTCTCTCTACGAGCTGATTGGCAAAATTATTGTATTTTTGAATTGTTTCGGTTAAATCTATTTCACTGCTAAACGCCTGCAGCTTTAAAGAGCTTTTTAGTTCAACATACTTCTTTTCCAGTTCGCGTACCTTTGCCTTGCTCCCGGCCTTTTTATACTCTTCCAATGCACAAAGACAAAAATCCGGTATGGCTAAATCTCCCTTTTTTCGTTGACTCATCAGTAATTCGTATAATTTTGCCCTTTTAAGAGTCCAGTTGTGTGTATTGGCACCTAACCTTTCATCAATTCTCTCACCAAGCTTAAGCATATCTACCGCGGCATGAATATTGTTTGCTTTGATCAATATCAGAGCAACTTTCCAGCATATGTCTTGAAAACCGGCAAAATCATCATTAGGAAGTCTTTTTCGAGCATCCAACATCAATTCGATGAAGTTTGCTCGCAAGGCAAAAGAAGAACTACTTTTAAAATTAAAATTTAGAATGAGCCGCTTCAGTTCAGATTTGATCTCATCGGTGCGATACTTTACTTGATGACCAAGAAAATACGCATTTTGCATGACTTGCAAGACATCAAGCCCAAAGTGTTTTGCTGGGGCGTTTCTGTCCTTTCGTTCATAGACATTAACGAGCTCTAAATAAGCATCAATCGCTGCTTTTGCATATTTGGCGTGTTTTCTGGGGCCACACCAAAGAATGTGGGCATAACGTGCTTTCAGCAATGGATTGCATGTATTTTCAAATCTTTCAACAAGATACTTATATTTACTTTCATCGAAATCCTGGTAATTGGGATATGTAACAAGTTTGCCTTTTTCATCTGTCATCTCCCACATCGTAAGTGATTTGCCTTTTTCCAGCCTAAAATTGAAGAAGTCCGTTTCCCATTGAGCCACCTTCGCTTTCTGTGTTTCGCTATTCTTATGAAAAGAATCTCTCAACTTCTGGAATAATGTTCCGATGTTATGCGGGTATTTATAGCTATCAGCATTATGCTCCAGATGTTCATATAGTGATTCAAGGCTATCAAAATCGCTCATAATTATCATGATAATAGCCTGCATCATATAATGCAGGGCTTACGCTGTGCTAAAAGCTTTCGATTTTCTCATTATCCGCTTTCGGTTAATCTATGGCGAGACTTCGCTCAAACAAAACTTTTGATTTTCGCTTCGCAAATCTTTTTTGTCAGTTTCTGTAATACCTTTACTCTCGCCGTTGTTTTCCTAAAAGAAACTAAGTGAATTTTACCAAACTTGAGGTTATAAGGCAAGAAATGATTTTGACAGATAACCCCTGCCAGTGGCAAGGGCTAAAAATTAAATGACCCCTGCCGCGAGCAGCAGGGCTAAACATCCTGGATTCCTGCGAACGCTATTTTTCAGGAACACTCTTTGCAATAAGCAGTATAAAGTATATACTATAGGCCTTATATTGATGAAAATATGGTGAATCTAACCACGATTTTAAGGAGAAAGGCAATGTTCAGACTAAAAAACGCAGTGTTATGTGTTACAGCGGGGCTGTTTATCTTATTGGCGGTAAGCTGTGAGCCAAGGCCGTCTGTAGCTCCGAAAGAACCTGTTGTGAAAAAGACCGCTAAATGTGAAAAAGAAAAAGCGATTAAATATGATAAGGAAAAAGCGATGAAATATAAAGCAGATAAAGCGAAAAGCGCTAAAGATGCGAAACGACCTTGTCCGAAAAAGACCTCGCCGGACCCATTCAAGTTGAACAAGCGTCTCGGCAGGGGGGTAAACTTGGGCAATGCCCTTGATGCGCCGAATGAAGGCGAGTGGGGTGTTACTTTGGAGGAAGGATACTTCGAGGCGCTCAAGCAGGCCGGCTTCGATTCCGTTCGTCTGCCCGTCCGCTGGTCTAACCATGCATTAAAAGAGCCGCCTTATACGATTGACAAATCCTTTTTTGACAGAGTGGACTGGGCCGTCAACTGCGCGCTGTCGCGGAACCTGCCTATAATCGTCAACGTTCATCACTATATAGAGCTTTACACCGATGCGCCGGCACATAGAGAAAGGTTTATGGCGTTGTGGAAGCAGATTGCCGAGCACTACAAGAGTTATCCAGACAACCTGCTGCTTGAGATTTTTAATGAGCCGGACGATGCGCTGACGCCCCAGATGTGGAACGAATGGCTGAAAGAGGCGCATTCCATTATTCGCAAGGCCAACCCGACGAGGACGATTGTCATCGGCTCCGCCAACGATAGCTGGATTAGCTACCTCAAGTTCCTCGAGCTGCCGGAAGAGGACCGCAACATCATTGTTACCGTCCACTACTACTTCCCTTTGTCATTTACCCATCAGGGGGCCCCGTGGGTAGCACCAGCAAAAATTGCCAGCTTTGTCAAGGATATGGAATCCATCCATCAGAGTGTTCCTTCCTGGGCAGCCGTAAGTGATTCAAATGCGTGGCTGGGCACGAAATGGCCCGCTACCGAAGATGAGAATAAGGCGGTGATGGACAACTTTGACATCGCTGCTGCATGGGCAAAAGAAAATAATCGGCCGATTAATTTGGGCGAGTTCGGCGCTTACAATAAAGCGGATATGGAATCGCGCGCGAGATGGACCAAGTTCATCGCCGATACAGCCGTTGAGCGTGGTATGAGCTTTCACTATTGGCAGTTCGCTTCCGACTTCGCTGTCTATGACACCAAAAACAAAGTCTGGATAAAACCGCTCTTTGATGCGCTTATGCCGCCACGCTGACCTTGTTAGAAATGTCATTTCTAACAGGGTTGTGGAAAGGATAAATAGGGGCTTCTGTTTCTGATGGACCGCCTTTATCGTGAAATCTGTTATGCAAGTACAGCTTTGCTTGTCGTATTAAGGAGAAAAGCTATGTTCAAGGTAAAAAACGGGGCGTTATGTATTGCAGCGGGGCTGGTTCTGATATTGGCTGTAAATTGTGTTTCGGTTAAAGATTCAAAAGAATCTGTTGTGAAAGGGACCACGTCGGATGCGCCGGGTGAAGGCGAGCGGGAATTCACTTTAGAGAAGGGACATTTCGACCTGATAAAACTACCTCCGGACCCGTTCAAACAGAATAAGCGTCTCGGCAGGGGGATAAATCTTGGCAACGCGCTTGATGCGCCGAACGAAGGCGAGTGGGGCGTGATGTTGAAAGAAGAGTATTTCAAGATTATAGCAGATGCCGGCTTTGATTCGGTACGCATACCCTGCCGCTGGTCTAACCACGCATTGGAGAAGAAGCCTTACACCATCGACCCAAACTTTTTCGGCAGGGTGGACTGGGCGATTAAAAATGCGCTGAAAAATAACCTTTATGTAATGCTGAACATCCATCACTATCTTGAGATGAACAGCGACCCTAACGGCAACAGCGAACGCTTCCTTGGGCTTTGGCAGCAGATTGCAGAGCATTATAAGGATTACCCCGATTCACTCCTGTTCGAGCCGCTTAATGAGCCGACCGAAAAATTAACAGCCAAGTTGTGGAATGACCTGCTTAAAGCAGCTTTGGCTGTCGTTCGCAAATCGAACCCGCACAGAACTGTTGTAATAGGCCCTGCCGGGTCTAATGCCGTTCATTCGCTTCGGAGACTTGAAATCCCGGAAGGGGACAGGAATATCATTGTCTCTGTTCACTATTATGACCCATCGCAATTTACACATCAGGGGGCAGAGTGGGTCGGCGAAAAATCGAAGGAATGGCTGGGCACAACCTGGACGGGCGAAAAACGTCAGAAACAGGAAATAAAACACAATTTCAAAAGAGCTGCTGACTGGGCGAAGAAGCATAACAGACCCATCAGTCTCGGCGAATTCGGTGCTTACGAAAAGGCCGATATGGACAGCCGTGCTGCATGGACGGCCTATGTTGCGAAAACAGCAATTGAAAACGGCTGGAGCTTTCATTACTGGGAGTTCTGCTCCGGTTTCGGCGCATTCGACCAGGAAAAAAACGCCTGGAAAGAGCCGTTACTAAAAGCCCTTATCCAGCCGGATAAGTAAACTATCCTTGTTTGTTTCGTTAAGGGGGGTTTGGTATGTTTGAGAGATTCACGGATGATGCACGTAAGGTTATGGCGCTGGCTAACGAGCAGGTGAAGCAGTTCGGCCATGAGTATATAGGGACCGAGCACATTTTGTTAGGCCTACTAAAAGAAACGAGCTGTACCGGTGCAACTATCCTGAAAGACCTTGGTGTGGATATCGAGAAGATACTGGCCGGGGTAGAGCAGCTTCCCAAAAGTACAGGCGATAAGACCGAGGTAGGAAGACCGCCGCAAAGCGAAGGAGCCGTTAATGTTGTTAAGTATGCCATCGAAGAGGCCAGGGCGCTCGAGCATAATTACATCGGCACCGAACACATTCTGCTGGGTCTTGCGGGAAACTGGTGGTATCGCAGCTTGGGTTCTTACTAATCTGTCAGTGAACCTGCATGACGTGCGGGAAAAGACGAAACAGATGAGACACGATACTTGAAAAAGTCGATTCTGTCTGCAAAAATCTGTGCGTTTAAAAAAAAGACTGCCGCTTTGCGTCGCGGCAGTCTCTTTTTCGTTTGGTATTGTAATGTCAGAAGGGGATTAATATACTTCCGCCAAGTCCATCACCGGCAGCGGTATGCAGATATTCAAACGTTAAAAGTGAACGTTTGATAAAATTAATTTGCATACCGAGATAACCGCCGAACCATGACTTTTCCATGATAGTGTGGCTGTGTTTGTCGGTAACTCCGCAGTAATCGCATATGCCCTTGCCGCTGAATTTGCCTCTGACGAAGTGGAAAAATGGACCGCCGTAAATCATCACTCTGGAGTAGAGTTGGTATGTCGGCGCGACAGCTATCTGCGCTTCCATAAGGTCTATATTGGCCGTAGCGTGCTGGAAATCGTATATGTGCCTTCTTGCACTGAGGTCATTAATCCAGCTGAATTGTGCCGTTGTGCCAATTTGAAGTTTATTTTTTTTATAAAGGTTTGCCTTTACGCCGAATCCATAGGCGGGAGCTGTTCCGAAATTCAGCTCCCTGTGTGCGAACGGTGCGCCGCCAACATGAAGGTCGGTTGTAGCAGACGCTGCCCCGGCTCGGCCGAAAATACCGATATTTTTTGTAAGGCCGTATCCAACCGTGCCGTAGTATTTGTGGATAAGCAGCTTTCTCGGCAGCTTACTGCTTATCCCGTAATGGTTGAAATATCGAGAACCATTTACGTTAATTTGCATGTCGCTGTATGAATAATCGAAACCAACGCCCCACTGACCTTCTTGCCAGGGGTTTGTCGCTGGCCCCATAGGGTCAAATGCGAAAGATGTGGATACAGCCATCAAAAAAACCGTGCAGACCAATACTAACTTTTTCATTTTTGACTCCTTTCCTTTGACAATGTTATGTATGTTCACAGGGAATTTATTTTTTAGCAATCCTTAAATACTTCTGCTAATAATATCGAAAATCTTACACACTTATCTTTAGGGTGCAATATTATTTGTTCGTTTTTTTACAATTTTTTTCCTGAAACATTATCGGCTGTTCGCTTGATTATCCACATCTGATTTCTATTGTCCTCGCAGTACGAAACTCCATTCTCTCGGTGTCTGATTTCTGCAAGTTAACCTGCCATACGCGTGGCGGGTTAATATAGGTAAGATTTTTAGGATATCTTTAATCAAACACACATGCTGAAGCGGCGAAGCAGTCTCAAAAATATTTAACCCCGCAATAGTCTTTTTGGTAGAATTATCGATGTCGTTAGGAGAAAATTGTGTTTTTTAACCGTGTATATGGGAAATGTCAGTTTAGGAAATTTGGGACAGTCCCTGTTAATGGTGTTGCGATCTTGAAACAGGGTGACTGTCCCAAGTTTTGGATTCGGCACAT
>CAZOQJ010000120.1:0-7757 GCA_964581905.1 uncultured Pirellulales bacterium | reverse complement strand
CCTGGCGCAGTTGTATCAGGCCACCAATCGCCTTAAAGAGGCAGAGCCTTTGATGAGAAGGGCTCTAAAAATCTTTGAAGATAGTTATGGCCCCGACCATCCTTCAACGAAAACCTCGCGGGATAACCTCAAAGCCCTCAAATGATGAGCAAGGTCGAACCAAAAAGTCGGCAGAGCCGGCCTGCTCATACAGATGGGTTACAGTAAAGATAAAGTCGCCGCCAGATTAAAGCATCTGGCCCCGGAAATGTTTTAGGCTAAATATGACCCCCAACGTGAGGCGATTTTGTATTTAGTGAAGCGTGGATGACAAACGACGGAAGACGGAGGACAAAGAATCATAAATACTAATATCTAAATCCTAAATCCTAAACAAATTCAAATATTCAAAATACAAAACAAAACCCCCAACATAAAGGGATATTAACCCACCGGATAAACCGGTGGGCTTTCGGTGGGTAACCCCCACCACGCCAGGTGGGGGCTAAATACTTGCGTCGCCGTACCGGCGACGGCTAAACAGAACCCTCAACATAAAGTTGGGGGCTAACCGATATTTATTTTTTCTTATCGGATTTCTTGTCGGCCTTCTTTTCAGCTTTGGGCTCAGCCTTCGGCGCTTCCGCTGCAGCAGGAGCGGCTGCGGCTGTCGCAGCTTCACCTTCTGCTCCAACTGCCGCCTCCTTCAGAGCTGCTTTTTCCTTCTTGCCGGCGTGGCTCTTGCGGTGCGCAACCTTCGGAAGTCCAAATAGCGATTCGCCTTCCTGCCATTTCTCTTCTTCCTTGAGCTGCTCTATCCGTTCCACCCGCGACAGAACATTTCGATGCCTTGTTAAAGCGCCTTTTATTTTTAGTGAACGGTCAATAGACATTCAATTCTTCTCCAATTAATCCTTCGCAGCCCCCAAGGGGCGAAGAACGGAAACTATTCGATTTTCTTGCCGTACGCATCTTTGAAAAAAAGCGGAGCAAAAGTTTCATATCCCTGCGGTGCTTTATACTTTGCCCCAACTTCGACTATTTTTTGTTTTGCCTCGTATCCATCCGACTCTGCACCAAAGCCCTCGTATCTATTCTTCGTAATGAGAAAGTATTTCCCGCCCCAGCTCACAATCTCCGTCTCGATGCCGAACTTCGCAAAATGGCTTTGCGCCGGCACCAAATCCGCTCTTTTGGAATACTCAACCAAAACTATCACATTGCCCGCCTGGGGCGTAGTAAATTCAACTTTTGTCTCTACCGAAGATTCATCCGCCACACTTCTGGCGGATAAATCCGCTACGTTTCTGACGGAAGCACTCTCTGCTTTTTCCGGCTGGGCTGGTATAACCCCGCTCGGATTAGCATTTGCCGGCCCTGGCTCGGCAGGCACGCCATGGCCTGACGGCTGTCCGCCGCTAATGGTTCGACCCTGCTCACCATGAAAAGAATAATACTGACCAATCCGAAACGCCAGCAGAACCAGCAGGATAAAGCCCAGAAGTATCGCAATAACAACGGGATACGACAATGAAAATTCTATCCTGCCGGTGTTAAATTGTACTGTTCTCGGCCTTCTAAACCATGTAGTCGTCACATGGGGCATCGGAATTTGCACGTCAGAGCTTTCTTCAGATGGTTTATCTTCTGTGGTCTTTTCAGGGCGTAATCTTTCCAGGACCCTGCCATAGTCCGCAGGACGCCTTACGGTGCTGCTCTTACGCCGGCTTTGGGTCATTGCCTCATAGAGAGACATCCTCTTTTTTCGATATCGAGCCATAATAAAAACCGACAAAATTTTCACTCGTCTGGGCAAAGACGCCAGCCGTAGCACGAGCAGTTTGCTATTCTATCAATAAAATTGCACCAAAACAAGTCCAGATGGCGGAAATATCAGATTTTTTTACACTTTTTGCCTGAATTTCAACCCTGGCTGGGTGCCGTGGCGACCGCAGAAAACTGGTGCCACACCAATAAAATGCAGAGCCGGATAGGGATTTTTCGCTTGAAATTTCTCAAAAACACCGTATAATAAATACCAGATTCGCGGTAATTTTTGATGCTCGTTCATCGGAGGAGGGGCATTTCTTAGGAGCAGGAAGTTAGTTAATTAGAGAATTGGTTGATTAGTTGACGGCTAATTCGCTAATCCACTGCTGGTTTTACATAGAGAAGGAGGTGTGGAAGTGAAAAGTGCAAGGACAATATTTTTCGCTGCGGTGGTATTGCTTCTGTGCGCTTGCCCCGCTCTCTGAGTGATTGAATTCAAAGACAGCGGGACCCATGACATCGACTACACAATCGATAATGATGTCTATGTGGACTATCAAACACCGGATATGTACACCACAGTGAACCTACTGCCGGGCGGAAGGTTACATTATCCCTTCACCTTTGAGGGATATGAGAACAGCAGGATAAATATCCTCGGTGGCTCGACAAATTACCTTGGCATCTACGATTCCAGCCAGATAGATATATCCAGCGGCAGAATAATTGGAGAATGGTGGCAAGAAGAATCGGGGGAAATAGTATGGCATGAGGGCCTGCTTGAGAGCTATGACTCCAGCCAAGTAAATATCCATGGCGGCCTCTTAGAACTTCTTTACAGCTACGATTCAAGCCAAGTAAATATCTCCGGCGGTGAAATAGACTACACCCTTGAAAGCTGCGGTTCCAGCCTAGTAAATGTCTCCGGCGGAGATATAGACACCCTTATAAGTTACGACTCCAGCCGGGTAAATATCTCCGGCGGTGAAATAGACTACACCCTTGAAAGCTACGGTTCCAGCCTAGTAAATGTCTCCGGCGGATTGATTGTCCGTGAATTGAGACTATAGGATGAGAGTATGATACAGATATTCGGCTTTGATTTTGCAGTCGATGGCCAGCCATTCGGTTACGGAGAACTTAGCAGTATACTTGGAGGCTGGCCCTCGGACGAGCCCCTTAGGCACCTGACCGGAACGCTTCTAAGCGGCGAATTATTTGATAATGATTTTCGTATCGGCTACGATGCCAAAATTGTTCTTATCCCGGAACCCGCCTCCGCAGTTATATTAGGATTGGGTAGTCTCTTTTTCGCTTTACGACGCAGGCACTGATAGACTGGTACACAATCCACAGCTTCGGCGAGGCAGGCCCGCCACGGTTTTGCTGCTTGGCTTAGGTGGACTGGCGCTTAGAAAAAGATGGCGATAGTTCTAAGTCTTTAGCCCTGTGGGGATTTTCGCCTATCCATATATTCTCTCCGGTACAATATTTGACTTGACAGGGAAGCCGTAGTAAACTAAACTGGTTGTTTTTAACCCTGAAAACGTAAACTATGGAGTATTGAATAATGCTACCAGCGAAGAAAACAAGTAAAGCCAGAACCCGCACTCGCCGCAGCCATCATCGGCTAAAGGCCGCAAACTATTCGCTCTGCAGCAAATGCGGCCAAGCCAAGTTGCCGCACGCAGCCTGCGAAAACTGCGGTTACGTTAATCCGAAAATTACATTGAAGCTCGGCAAGGAAGAAAGTGCCTAAGGCGTCTGAGGACTAAAAATATGCGAATAGCACTTGACGCAATGGGAGGCGACAATGCACCGGGCGAAATTATCGCCGGTGCAATTGAGGCAATCGAGCTGCTTAGTGAAAATGACGAGCTCATACTCGTCGGACCAAAGGACAGAATCGAGCCACAGCTATCGTCTTTGTCATCTCGGAAAAGCACGATTAGCGTAGTTGATGCCCCTGATGTCATCGGCATGGACGAACCGCCCATAGAAAGTCTGCGCAAGAAACCGAAAAGCTCAATCGGTGTTGTTGCAAAACTGGCCAAACATGGCCGGACCGATGCAATCATCTCCGCGGGAAACACCGGCGCCTGCGCTGCCGCTTTTCAGATGAGGATGAGAAATCTGTCCGGCGTAAACCGCCCGGGAATAGCGGTAGTATTTCCAACAATTGACGGACCGGTAACAATTTGTGATGTCGGTGCTAATATCGCCTGTAAGCCGATTCATCTTTATCAATACGGCGTCATGGCCAAAATATATTCGAGGCATCTGCTCGGCATCGAGAACCCAAGGGTCGGCCTTATGAGTATCGGCTCCGAAGATGCGAAGGGCAACGAGGTCGTAAAACAGGCACGCAAGATGATGAAATCCGACGAAAAAATGAATTTTGTCGGAAACATCGAAGGCAGAGATATATTCAGAGGCATTTGTGATGTTGCGGTTTGTGAAGGTTTTGTCGGCAATGTGATTCTCAAACTTACTGAAGGTCTCGTTGACGGCCTGTTCAAGGCAATAAAGCATGAACTTTTACAAGAAAAGCTCCGCCTTGCTCTGAAGTTTAAACCCGTAATAAAAAGAATATACAGCAAGTACGACTATAACGAATACGGCGGAGCGCTCCTGCTGGGTCTGAACGGAACAGCGTTAATCTGTCACGGCTCAAGCCGAAGAAAAACTATAAAAAATGCCATTCTGGCCTCCAAGAAATTCTACACAGAAAAAATAAATGATAAAATCATCGAGTATCTATCACAAACTTCTGTAAGGGCAGCTGATGAACAACCAAGCTAACGAACACCCCCCCACTTATCGAGCAGTTATCACAGGGACGGGTTCTTTTGCGCCGGAAAAAATCCTGACAAATGATGAGCTGGCAAAAAGGGTGGACACCTCTGACGAATGGATTACGACACGGACCGGTATCAAGGTTCGACACGTCGCCGCCGACAACGAAACCACCGCATTTTTAGCCACGGAAGCAGCCAAGATAGCTTTGGCTGATGCCGACGTTAAAACCACGGATTTGGAGCTTATCATCGTGGCCACCATCACGCCGGAGATGGTTTTTCCATCGACAGCAAGTTTTGTCCAGCGGGCCTTGCAGGCAAATAAGGCATGGGTCTTCGATTTGGCCGCGGCCTGCAGCGGTTTTATATATAGTCTTTCAATAGTCCAGCAGTTTATGGAAAACGGCCGACTTAATAACGCACTTGTAATAGGGGCCGAGACCCTGACCAAAATTACCAACTGGAAGGACCGCACGAGCTGTATCCTCTTTGGCGACGGCGCCGGTGCTGTCGTGCTTGAGAGAAAAAGTGGCGGACAAAAAGGTATCTTATATAGCACTATGTTCTCGGACGGCAACCGCTGGCAGGCTTTGAATTGTCAGGCGTACGGCTCTCGTCATCCGGCGGCTAAACCTTTGGATGACCCGAAAAAAATCTATATGGAAATCAAGGGCCGAGAAGTCTATCAACAGGCAGTCCGGCGAATAGTCGAAACTGTTACCGAGTGCCTGCACGCCTGCAATCTGAGTGTCGACGACGTTGCCATGCTAATATCGCACCAGATGAACGCGAGAATCATCGAATCCGCGGCAAAACGCCTCGAGTTTCCTTCTGAAAAAGTCTTTATAAACATTAATGAATACGGTAATACTTCAGCTGCCTCGGTGCCGCTTGCCTTTGATGAGTGCAGAAGGCAGGGGAAAATCAAAGAAGGTGATACTGTTATTTTCGTCGCTTTTGGTGCAGGATTGACCTGGGGGGCAAACGTAGTCCAGTTTTAATTTCTAAATATGCGGGAGATAAATTATGAGGACCGCTTTTTTATTTCCGGGACAAGGTGCTCAGGTCACAGGCATGGGAAAAGATGTCGCCGATGCCTTTCCTGAAGCAGCAAAAATCTTTACAAAGGCAAACGACATCCTCGGATTTGACATAAGCAGCATCTGCTTTGAAGGCCCTGCGGAAAAATTAAATACCACTACGATGTCCCAGCCGGCAATTTTCGTAACTTCCGCCGCCATTTTGGAGGTCCTTAAGACAAATCCTGCCACCCCCGCCGTTTTGCTTGCCCCTCTGCTTCTTACGAAGCAAACCGAGGGGCTTCGCAAAAGCGAAGCTGCGGGGGCGGATGTAACAGCAGGCCTTAGTTTAGGCGAATACACCGCCCTTTATGCCGCTGGTGTCGTTAGTTTCGAAGATGCGCTTACTCTCGTTCAAAAGCGTGGCCAGGCAATGCAGGCTGCTGCCAACGTTACTGAAGGTGCGATGGTAAGCATCATCGGCCTCGACAAATATAAAGTTGATCAGCTATGTAAAGAAGCCAGAGAGCTGGGCCCCGCCAGGCTCCGCCCTGACAAGAATAGAATTTTGCAGGCAGTCAATTTCAATTGTCCGGGCCAAATTGTGATAAGCGGCAGTATAACCGCCTGCGAGAGAGCTGAAAAGCTCGCTGAAAAGTATGGTGCCATAAAAGCCGTCCGGCTGGAAGTGGCCGGAGCTTTTCATACCGAAATGATGTCCGGTGCTGCAGATGTCCTCGGCGAAGCGCTGCAAAAAACCAAATTTTCAGACCCTTCCGATGTCAGGATTATTGCTAATATCAATGCCGAGTATTACGAAAACGCCGAAGAAATCAGGCAAGGCCTCAAAAGACAGTTGACTAACCCGATTCTCTGGCAAAAATGTATGGAACGGCTTATTATTGACGGCGTTGAAAGATTTTACGAAATCGGCCCGGGCAGAGTGCTGACCGGACTGATGAAAAGAATAAATAGAAAAATAAAGGTTATCAATATAAGCAACTTACAATCGATACAGGAACTGCTGGGAAAAAATCCGTGATTAAGTTTTGAATATTTAACCCGGTTTTCCTAGGTTAAGAGTGATTTGCCGCAGATTAAGCGTTATCTGTTAGTTGAACAAGCGAAGGGAAAAGAGCTTGAATACCGCATCATCGCCGTCAACAAGGCTGGCGAAGGAGAAGCCAGCAATACGGTTATGGTGGTATTGTAAAAAAAGCCACAGAGTTTTTTGACAGGATAACAAGATAAAGAAGTAAGTGAAAACCATATAAACGGTAGTTCTGCGAGAGAAAGGATAATACACATGAGAAGGTTATTTGAATTAGCTCTACTTTTGGGAGTATCTGTATGCTTAATTGGTTGTGCGACTGGAAACAAGCGAATCACAGAAGAAAGTTACACAAAGAAAATTATAGCCGGAGAAACAACCAGGGCCGAAGTTACTGAAATATTGGGCAAACCGTGGATGGTATCAGAGCAAACCATCGAAGGTGAAACCAAGGAAATCTGGTTTTACCAGTACCACAAAGACAATACAACATTTCTTGACCTCGTTCTCTTTGGTGTTTTAAGTCCAATGAATATGAAGAGTGATATGTACTCATTTCAGGTCTATTTCTCAAAAAATGGAATTGTAGAAAGTATAACGCAATCTAGGATGTCCCTCTAACGAAAAACTGTGGGAATTCTTTGCTTCATAATTATTGTTGCAGTATTTGTGTTTGGGTTGTTTTTGAAAAAGTGCAGCGACGAAGCGGTGAAAATTGGGATAATATTGCAATGGCAATAATAACCGAAGCGACTTTAGTTGATCAGCCGGAAAAAATAGAACTCGAATATCATGTTATAGCGGTAAACAAGGCCGGCGTTGGGCCTGAGTCTAACACCGTAAACGTGGTATTATAAGTTTGCTCTGTGGCAAAGTAAGTGTGATATGCCATATATGAAGTTTAATCTATCGTAGATAAAGCGTTATCCGTAATAAATAAGGCTTAATATATCGCAGATGAAGGGTGATTTGCCACAGATGAAGCGTTATCTGCCATAAATGAAGCGTGAGTTGTAGCATATTAAGCGTGATATGTCACAGATGAAGCGTTATCTGCCGCATATTAAGCGTGATATGTGGCATATTAAGCGTGATATGTGGCAAAGTAAGCGTGATATGTGGCAAAGTAAGCTTACTCCG
>CAZOQJ010000119.1:0-7760 GCA_964581905.1 uncultured Pirellulales bacterium | reverse complement strand
TACCATAATTTCGAAGATTCCTATTCGACCCCTATAGCCGGTCTTATTACACTTGTTGCAGCCTCGACCGTAATAGAACTTCTTACCTTTGATGTCATCTGGGGTAATGCGTAAGTCCATTAATTGAGTTTCACTTGGCTTAAATTCTGTTTTGCAATTTGAGCATATTTTTCTAACCAATCTTTGGGCAACAATACCTTCAATCGTAGCGGTAAGAAGAAACGGCTCAACCCCTAAATCCAAAAGTCGTGCTATCGAGCTTGGAGCATCAGTTGTATGCAGGGTAGTGAACACTACATGGCCTGTTAGAGAGGCCTGCGCCGCAATTTCTGCTGTTTCAAGGTCACGAATTTCGCCCACTAATATAACATCAGGGTCTTGACGTAAAATTGAGCGTAAACACCTTGCGAAAGTAAGACCGATATCGGATTTAATCTGAACCTGGACAAGCCCGTCTATATCGTATTCTACAGGGTCTTCTGTAGTGATTATTTTTGTTTTAATATCGTTAAGTTCATGCAGGGCGGCATAAAGTGTAGTTGTTTTGCCGCAACCGGTGGGACCAGTTGTGATTATGATACCGTTGGGTTTGTGGATAAGCTGGCGGACTAATTCATGGTCTTCCTTACTCAAACCGAGCTCGGCCAAATCAAACTTGGTTTGGCTGCGGTCAAGTACACGCAATACGACACTTTCCCCAAACATCGTTGGCAAAACGCTGACACGCAAATCGACAGGTTTGCCCTGGACTGTAAGTGAAATTCGCCCGTCTTGTGGTAGACGTCTCTCGGCGATGTCCAGACTTGCCATAACCTTGATACGCGAGCTAAGCGCCGCAGCAATGTACTTCGGAGGCGGAATCATTTCGTAAAGCACGCCGTCAATACGGTAACGCATCTTGTACTCGTTTTCAAATGGCTCAAAATGGATATCTGAGGCCTTATCACGAATTGCTTGAAGCAGAACCAGATTTAGCAGCTTTTTGACGGGATTTGACTCGGATAGTTCTTTTAATTCATCCAGGTCGATACTTTGGCTCCGGCCTTCAAACTCTGCAAGGAAACTGTCGCCTTGTATCTCGTCTATTAACTCGTTGATGTTTTCATCCTGTTGCGTTTCGTCGTAATACTTGGTTAGTGTCTTTTCTAATGCTTCTGGGTCAGTTAGCTTCGCCGAAACGTTAAAACCCATTAGTGTGCTGAGGTCGTCGGTTGCTCTGAAGTTATCTGCATTATCAAGAGCAACACTCAATTCATTTCGCTCTTTGTTATATTCGATTGGTACGATGTGATATGTCTTTGCCATTTGTGCCGGAACTTTTTCGATTACATCAGGCGAGATTTCGAAATCGTTCAGGTTGATATATTCCATTCCCTTTTGGGCAGCCAGGGCAAGCTGTAGATGTTTTTCATCGACCAGGCCGAGTTCAAGAAAAATCTGGCCTATTTGAACATCACCATGGCGATGCTGCTGGATTTTCATACATTCATGGACTTTTTCTCTGTTGAGAAAGCCCATTTTTATGAGTATTCTGCCGAGGGTTCTACCTCGTAATTGCTCTATAGGAGGCAACGCTTGGGCCGAATTCACCTTTGCCATTTGTGTTTCTCCTATTAACTAACAGTTTCTTTCAAACCTATTGTATTATATCACATTAAAAGCTTTTTAGCAAATAAATTATAGATTAGACATATGGTTATTGGGACTTTTAGAGTGCTCGTTTTTAGCTAAATAATAGGGATTTAGGTGAATATGGCAATCCTTGTTTTTCAGTGAAAAAGATGGTTATTAATGGGGAATGGTTCGATAAAGAAGGGCTTTAGTGGTAATATAAGGGTATAGAATTAAAGAGCTTATGTGTGAGATTGGTCAATTTGGGGGAATTATATAAAAAAATAAGCGTATCAAAAAAAAGGAAATAGAGGTTTGATAGAAAAATTTAAAATTTTTAAGAGTTGACAAGGTTTAGGAAAAACCAGCTAAGCATTTCTGGGACGGAAGCTCACGGATTATGTTCTTAGAATCGGTCCTAAGTCTTCCATTTCCTCCTTGGCCTTTGCTTTTCTCTTTCCCTTGCCCTTCATGGTTTGTAATTTGGCCATTGCTTTATCCTGCAAATCGCCTGGTTGGCGGGCATGGTCAAGCATCTCTTCGAGGGTGATTTTGCCGATATCATAAAGCTGCCAGAGGTGCTCATCGAGAAGCTGCATTCCCAACTTTTTGCCTGTTTGGATGCTGGAATCGATTCGATAAGTCTTGTTTTCACGGATAAGATTTGCAATTGCAGGAGTTACGACCATAAACTCATAGGCAGCAATTCTTCCTCTGCCGGTAGCCAATGGACACAGGACCTGACTCAAGACCGCTATTAAGTTACCACTTAACTGAATACGAATTTGCTCTTGTTGGTCTACGGGAAAGACATCTATCAGTCTGGTAATTGTTCCTGCAGCGCTTGTTGTATGGACGGTGCTGAAGACGAGGTGGCCTGTTTCCGCGGCTCTAATGGCTGATTCAATCGTTTCCAAATCCCGCAATTCACCGACGAGAATTACATCCGGGTCCATTCTTAAAACGCGTCTTAGCGCCTCGCCAAAGCTCGGGACATCAACACCGACTTCCCGCTGATTAAGAATAGATTTTTTATGTGGGTGATAATATTCTATCGGTTCTTCAACAGTTACAATATGCCGGTCAAAGTTTTCGTTAATATAGTTTATCATACATGCCAAGGTAGTAGTTTTGCCGCATCCGGTTGGTCCTGTGACCAAAAACAGGCCTCTCGGCCTACGGCACAAAGCGACACAAAGCTTGGGTAGACCTATTTCCTCAAAAGTCAACATTTTGCTTGGTATAAGACGTAAGACCAGCGAAATGTTACCCTTTTGTCGAAATATGGAGACACGAAATCTGCCTTGGTCGCCGAATGCAAAACCAAAGTCGGTTCCGCCTTCTTCCTGAAGCTCTTGTTGATTTCGGTCTGGAGTGATGCTTTTCATTAAAGCTGTTGTATCATCAGGTTCAAGAACCTTGGTTTCCAGTGACCTGAGCCGGCCGTCGAGCCTCAAAACTGGTTGTCTGCCCACAACAAGATGTACATCTGAAGCACCCTGTGCAACACAGGCCTGGAGTAATCTGTCCATATTAACTGTTGCCATTTAAAAGTCCTCAATAACTGTTTATTCTGCTAAAGCCTTTTCCATTTCTGTCTGCGTTATTCTTACCACTTCATCTGGTGTGGTTGTTCCCTTGAATATTTTGGCTATCCCATCATCCCTTAGCGTTCTCATTCCGCTTGCTTGGGCTGCCTTTCTCAATTCGCCGGTGGGGGCCTTTGTAAAGGCCAGTTCTCTAATTTCGTTGTTCATTTCAAACATCTCAAATATAGCGATTCGTCCTTTGTAGCCGGTATGCTGGCAGTGAGAACATCCAGCCCCTTTGTAGATGGGGCGCTTTTCAATATCTTCGGGGCTAATATCGAGCAATCGCATTTGGTGTGGGTCTGGATTTTTATCAACTACTTTGCACTTACTGCAGATGACTCTCACAAGCCGCTGGGCCATAATGGCCTGTATTGAGCTTGCCACGAGAAAGGGTTTGACGCCCATATCTATCAGACGTGCAATTGCGCTTGGTGCATCATTGGTGTGCAAAGTGCTGAAAACCAGATGGCCTGTAAGGGCTGCCTGAATTGCGATATCTGCGACATCATGGTCGCGAATTTCGCCGATGAGTATGATATTAGGGGCCTGCCTCAGCATTGCTCTAAGAATCCTCGAAAATGTCAATCCGATTTCATCTCTGACCTGACATTGGTTCATTCCGGCAAAGTTGTATTCCACAGGGTCCTCAGCGGTTATGATTTTTTTGTCCGGCTTATTAAGTTCCTGCAGTGCTGCGTAAAGGGTCGTTGTTTTGCCACTACCAGTGGGGCCTGTAACCAAAAAGATGCCGTTGGGTCTTTTGATTATCCGCTGAAACTGCTCATAATGGTCCTGTTCGAAACCGAGCGCGCTGATGCCGATATTTACCGAATCGGGTCGTAGAATACGCAATACCACGCTTTCTCCGTGGTAACCCGGTAAGGCCGAGACTCGAAAATCGATGTCTTGGCCTGCAATATTACGTTTAATACGGCCGTCCTGAGGCAATCTTTTTTCCGCAATATCCATTCCGGATAGAATTTTCAGTCGCGTAGTCAGCGCCGCCTGCATATTCTTGGGGATATTGTCTTTTTCCAGGCAGACACCATCGACACGGTATCGTATGCGTACTCTGTCGGCCATTGGCTCAAGGTGTATATCGCTGGCCCGCATGTGATAGGCGCTATCAATTATCAGGTTTACCAGTTTGATAATGGGGCCTTCCTGGTCGCCGCCTTTTGCCTGTGCGAGGAGCGTTTCAGCTTGTAACTCATGGCCGGCCTCGGCAAGCTCGGCAGCAGTTGCATCAATACTGTGTTTTAGGCGGTCGTCTTCTTGTGTTTCTACTTTATCGTACGAGTCCTGTATATACGAACGAATTTTTACGGGATTTGCGAGATAGCACTCCAGCTCGGCGTTTGAGCGGAATCTAATGGCATCCATCATGTCTAAGTTCATGGGGTCGCTGATAATAACTTTCAATCGGCCGTTATCCATACCCAGGGGCAGGACATTGTGCTTTTTTATAAGGTCTTCCGGGATAAGGTTCATTGCGTCGGATGGAATGTTAGTTTTATCCAGGTTTACGTACTTCAGGCCGAATTGCTTTGCGATTGCCTTAGTGAGAGTATCTTCATCTATCAGCCCCAGCTCAACTAATACCTCTCCCAGCCGTTTCTTCTTGGCCTTTGAAGTCTTTATGGCATCGATGAGGGCCTGCTTTTTAACCAGACCGGCTTTGAAAAGAATTTCACCTAAATGTTTGCGTGATTTCGCCATACTAACCCAGCGTCTATTATACCATAATCGAGATAGTTAGTCAATTCTTCAGTTTTGACCGGAGCATATTTATTGCTGTTTGAGCCGCCCGAAGCCGTATTGAACCCCTGTCTTGTGAAAAGATAATTCGCTTAGTTTCGGTCCCGTTGACGGAGTCCACACTAATGTATACTAAGCCAACTGGTTTCTGTTTACTTGCGCCGGTTGGACCAGCTATGCCGGTTATAGCGATGGCAAAATCTGTTGCAGCTTTTTTCCTGGCACATTGAGCCATAGCTTTGGCGACCTGCTCACTTACGGCTCCCTGTTTTTCTATTAACTCTGCTGGTACGCCGAACTCCGTAGTTTTAGCCGTATTGCTGTAGGTAACCCAGCCGTATGTGAAATACCTGCTTGCTCCGGGTATGTCGGTAAGCAGCTTTGCTAACGTCCCGCCTGTACAGGATTCAGCTACGGCAAGCGTTTTTTTCTGCTGGGCTAATTTTTCGCCGACAACTTCAGCGATAGTTTGTTCGCCTCTGCCGTAGATTAGCTCTCCGAGTCTGTCACACAGCGATTTTTCGTCTTCCTCGGCCATCTGCTGGGCCTGGTTTTTAGTTTTTGCGGTAGCGATGATTGTCAATGTGATTACACCGCAGTCCACAGTACAATTTATAAGAGGATTTCTGCCTCGCTGCATTGCTGGTCCGAGTAATTCAGCGATGTTCGATTCGCCTGCCCCGAAACATTTTAGTTTTCGTATTACCACGGCTTGGCTAACGGCCAGTTTTTGTAGCTCCGGCAGAACGGATTCTTCAAACATCTGCTTCATCTCCGATGGCACACCGGGTAAAGCAATAAGTAGGGGCGGTTCGCGAACCGCCCTTACTCGGGCCATAATGCCCGGAGCTGTGCCAAGATTGTTTTCGATGGCTTTCGCACCTGCTGGTATATATGCCTGGACCTTATTATTTTCAGGCATTTGGTGTTCTCTGCTGGCGAAGAAATTCTCTATTTTTTGTAGAAGTTCATCTTGCAATTGCAAATCGACGCCAAGGAATTTTGCCAGCGCCTGTCGGGTCAAGTCATCATCGGTTGGGCCGAGTCCTCCGGTTGCCAGAATTATATCAGCGTCATCGGCTGCCAGATTAAACGCCCGCACGATTGAGTCTATATCATCACCGATAGTATAAGAGCTGACAACTGGTATGCCGATTGAAAGTAATTTTTCACCTAAGTATGCACTGTTTGTGCTTACTGTTTGACCTGTAAGAAGTTCATTGCCGATACTGACAATACTTGCCTTTTTCATTTCAAACTTCGATTAGTGCTTTAACTACGCCATCGCGATATTCTGCGACCATATCAAAGGCATCCTGAGTTTGTTCGAGCGTGAACCTGTGCGTTATCATAAAGTCAACGTTGACCTGCGCCGAAGCAATCAAATCGATGGCCTTTTGCACACATTTGTTTTGCCTTCTGATATTTATAATTGTGATTTCTTTTCTGCGTATTTTGTCGATGGCCAAAGAGATTCTTTCAAAACGTGGAATGCCGATAAGGATTAGCTTACCGCCTGGCCTGAGCAGCTCGACACACTGGTCGATTGTTTCCTGCTGGCCTGCACATTCGAATGCGACATCCACTCCATCGGGTTGCCGCTTAAGAATTTCTTTGACAATATCCTGCTTATCGGGATTTCCGACCCAGGTCGCACCGGCTTTTTTAGCCGCCTCGATGCGCTCTTCGATTTTTTCAGTCATATAGCAGGCATTCGGGTTCTCAGCTTTTGCACTGACAAGGGTGCATAGACCGATTGGGCCGGCACCGAGGATTGCGATGTTGGCATTTTCTGACAGGTTTGCCTGTTTGACGGAATATGCACCGATAGACAATGGCTCACACAGGGCAGCTTGCTCGAGAGTAATTGTCCCGTTGGTCGGATAGCAGCATTCTTCAGGCATCACAATATATTCACACAGGCAGCCTTCTGCCTGGCCGGGTGTCCCAAGAAAGCCCAGATTATAGCAGGTATTTTCTCTTCCCAGTTTGCATTGAACGCAATTATGACAGGATGTTGCTGGGTCAACGGCTACAGCGTCGCCGACTTTGACATGGGTAACTGAGCTGCCGATAGCTTTAACCGTAGCGGAGCATTCATGCCCTGTGATATAGGGATACTCAACGATTTGTGAGCCGATTCTGCCGGTCTCATAGTAATGCACATCGGAGCCGCAGACGCCCACCATTTCGATTTTCAGCAGGACGTCGGTATCTTTTTGAATGTTCGGCTCCGGCACATCCCTTACTTCCATTTGTTTTATGCCGGTTAGTACAACTGCTTTCATAAGCTATTCCAGTTCTGTTTTAGGTATACTTATCGTTAATACTATTGCTTTAATGGTACAAGTTTTATCTCGAAGATTTTAGGCCAAAGTTTCCCGGTAACGAATAATCGGTCGCTGGCAGCATCATAGGCGATTCCATTAAAGACGTCGATTGGCTGGCTCGCACCCATCAGACTTGCAAGCCCACCCATGTGTATCCAGCCGACGACTTGGCCCGTCATGGGGTCGATTCGTACGATGCGTTCTGTTGGCCAGATATTTGCGTATATTTCCCCTTTGACGTATTCCAACTCGTTGAGCCCCTGTACGACGGTATTTTTTTGTAGTGAGCTTGTCGAACCTACGTCGCGCACTTCGATACTGCCGAGCACCTCGAATGTATCGGGGCTTAGAAAGTACAATTTATCTGTCCCATCGCTCATAATCAGCCGGTTTCCATCATGTGTAATACCCCACCCCTCGGTTGGGTAATTGAATTTTCGCAACAGCTCGAAAGTGTCTTTGTTGTAAA
>CAZOQJ010000118.1:0-7762 GCA_964581905.1 uncultured Pirellulales bacterium | reverse complement strand
CAATATTTGGCCGTATTGCTTAGCGACCGCGCAACGGGCATACGAAACAAAAAACGCGAATTCGGCCAGATTATTGTCCTTCGATGTATCGAGAGCACCGATGCCCGTACTGCAACTGTTACCCAGCTTCCCTGGAATAAGCTAAATCGTATCTCTGAGCGAATCACTAAGATAAAAGGCGTCAATCGCTGCCTGTACGATTTAACGCCAAAACCACCAGCTACAATCGAGTACATCTGAGAATGTGACAGGGATAAAAAATGGGAGAGCTTACAAAAAAGCTCTCCCTTTATTTATGTGGCTCTTTCCTTTTTGTCATTAGCTCTCACATGCAATGCCTGCGTTTCGCTCTGACTTGTGTGCTGTAACGAAAGATGGCAGTTACAGGGTTAAGCTAACATGGCCGATAGGGTCATTTTTCAGAGCCACCCTTTTTAAGTCTCATAGGTGTACATCGACATACATCGGTAGATGTCGTTTTTAATCTTGAATGTTTCTGGTGAGCGCCGAGTATCGTAGTATAACGCTGATTAAAGCAGGGTAAGATGCTGATGATTTCAAAGCTTCTCACTCTTTCTGTGCTTTTCCCAAATCCCGGTTTTGTTAATCTAAGCTTCTCACCCATGTCTGGTAGTTTGCCTCGTTTAGCCCCGATAATGCAGAATTATTTATACTTACGATTTTTGTAAATAAATTAAAAAATTTTAAATTATCGATTCTTAATTGTGATTTCGCAGAGTTCTCACTTACTCTGTGAAGATGCGGAATTCCTGCATCAGCAATTTTGTGTGTCTTCCCGGCTTACCATCACCGATTATCTGGCCGTCAAATTTCACTACAGGCACAATGTCTTTCGTAGTCACCGCGATAAAAAGCTCATCCGCTTCTTTTGCCTGTTGCGGGGTTAATGAACTTTCAACTATTTCCAAGCCGATATTTTTTGCCGCATTGATTGCAAATTTGCGTGTAATGGAGGGCAGGATATTGACCTTCAGTGGAGCAGTTTGAAGTGTCCGGCTACGGCTCGCTCTCGCCGCCGGCGAAGCCTCTGGCGGAGCTGGGTCGCCGGGACGAGTTTGTCCCAGTATTGCAAAAAATGCCGAGCTGGCCCCTTCGGTTATAAGCCCGCTTTCATCAACGAGTATCGCTTCACCGCAGCCTTTTTGTAGTGCATCCTGACGAGCCAGAACATTCGCTAATAGGTTTAGTGATTTTATATCGCATCTTTTCCACCGCCAATCGGGATGTGTTGATACTGCGATACCTTTACTTTTTTCTTCCGTATCGTCAGGTAATTCCGTGACTGTCAGAAAGAAATTTGGCTTTAAGCCGACATCGAAGGTATGGCTTCGCTGCTCTGAGCCTCTGGTGATGTGAAAGTATATCTTGGCATTGGAAATATCTGCTGCCTTAAAGGCCTTCTGCACCCGTTTGCGTATCTGCTCGATATCTACCCCCGTTATTCCAGTTGCAGATAAGCTATTGGAAAATCTCTGCAGGTGTTCTTCCAGCGCAAAGAATTTGCCGTTGTAGCTTCGCGCCACTTCGTATACGCCATCGCCGAAGAAAGTTCCCCGGTCCAGATATGCCGGCTCAAGCTCATCGGCTGGCACGATTTTGTCGTCTATCATAGCTATTTGCATAAAGATTATCCAAAAGTGCTATTAGCTTGCATTTTAACGCCATTATTAATTGTAAGACACAAAAATATTTGATAATTTGCTTTACAGAAATACGCCAATCCCGTAGAATACTCAAAAATGTCATTCAGAGTAGTAGGCCGAAGCCATGAGCTAAGCAGAAGAATCTTTTATATTGGGCCGGGAGTTTTAACAATGTATGCCGTGATTGAACAAGGGTCAAAACAGTATAAAGTCACCGAAGGTGATTGTATAAATATCGACATGACCGATGTATCGCCTGATGCCAAAACCATCGAGTTGAACAAGGTTTTATTTGTAAGTGACGGCGAAGAGGTCAAAATCGGCACACCCTACCTGAAAGGTGCAAAGGTTATTGCCTCATTTACGACCACCGCAGAAGAGTCGATAGTTAAAGACAAGAAGCTTTATCCAACGCACTTACGAAGACGGAAAAATAGCAAAAAACGCGTAGGCCACCGCCAAAAATATCTTCAGGTAACAATCGACAAAATCCAGGCCTGATAACAACCGAATGTAAGGGCAGGCGAGAATGAAAAAGTTTTCTATTATACATGTGCCGATACTGTCTTTTTTTTCTGGCGATTTATATCAGGATGTTGGATTAAACTGGAAGGGAGTCTGTTTTGGCTATCTATTTTTACTCATTGCGGTCTGCACGATACCCAGAGTTTTTATTCTCAGAAAGAATATATCTCTTTTCATCAATGAACAAGCTCTCCCGTTGATTGAACAGGTCCCAAAAATCACGATAACTAATGGCGAGGTTCACGTTGATGAAATGCAGCCATACTATATCAATGCTCCCGATGGTAACGAAGTTCTTGCCATTATAGATACAACCGGGGAAATACAATCTTTGGATGGTACGGACGCATTTGCTTTATTGACAAAAACAAAATTCATTTATCGCGAGAGCGACGTGGAGTATAGGACATACGACCTTTCTAAGGTAAAGGAGTTTGTTTTAGACAGGGGTAGAATAATGGACTGGCTGGATATAGGAAAGAAGTTAATAGTGCCGATACTTTTACCCTTTATCCTTCTGGGTTCCTACGTATTTCGGATTATTCAGGCCCTTATATATGCGGCAATCGGGCTGGTTTTTGCTAATTTTTGCAGGGTTAAATTGTCGTATGATGCACTTGTTCGCCTGGCAGTTGTTGCTATTACGCCGTGCATTATTGTTAGAGTGATTTTTGAAATAGCTTCCGTGCACGTTCCAATGGCTGGCCTATGGTTTTTCCTGTTAGCTATGGGGTATCTATTTGTCGGCGTAAGAGCAAATTCTCAGCCGGTCGAAATATCTTCGGAGGATAACATCTTTCCGGATAGTGGAAAGCCGCTTTGAGCGATATTTCATTGAGCGATGGCAAAATGCGGATTTATCTTTTATTACTTTGGCTTTTCTGTATTATCTAATCCTGCTTAACGATTGACAGTATCTTTGAAAATTTGTTATACTGGAGGGTCAAAGATATGCGCCTGTAGCTCAATTGGATAGAGCGTCGGCCTACGGAGCCGGAAGTTGGGGGTTCGAGTCCCTTCAGGCGTGTTTTCTTTTTTGTCAATGACGCATGATAATAATGCTCTTTTTGTTTAGTTTGGGTGCGGTGATGTTACAGAGCATTTGCAATAGGGGGGAAAATATTGAAGCTGCTGTGAAGGAATACAACGGAATTGGGTAAGCGAGGTATGTATTGACTTATGTATATGCACTAAGCAATTAGTGCGCAGATGCTTTTATTTTCAGGTCCGGCTTACCTGTGATGAGGCGGATTATCTCCATTTTGGTCGCCCATTTGTGGGAATCGAGCACCGGGTTTATCGTCATTGTTGGTTTAATTGTTCTTTTTTTATTGTTTAACTTTTTCATTCTTATTACCCTTTACCTGCCTTTTTATCGACTGTTAAGGGCATCTGCTTAATAGGAATTTTGAACGAGATTTGGCTTTGGTAATGTTTTGCAGCAAATGTTGACAGGCCGGTTCCGAATAGGGGGATAATAGTTGATTTACTCTTAAATATAGGAGGTTCTGTGTCTGATTATGTTAGTTTTTACAAAATGGGCTTAGAGGCAGGAATATTTTAACTGGCGTTTGTGGATAACAGCTGAAAAATTGATGACTTTATCGGAACCAAAAACTAAAGCAAATGGCGCATAGAAATTGCTCGTCTGCGATTATTGCTTATATCATTGCAGAATTGGCCAGTGGTGATGGGTCAAGGTATCCTTCTGTCGGTGAGTTTGCTTGGCTTATCCAGCTGCAGTACCTTGTCTAAATCTCTCATTAGTTCCTGCTGATTAGTATGAAGAACGCGTTTGTGCCTCCTACGCGTTTCCGCCTTGGTCTCACCTAACTGCTTGGTAGAACATCCGAAATACAGGAAAACCAAAACGCATAGCATAAGAGCTAAAACTACTTTACATATAAAATTATAGGAACTTTTCATCGTTTTTCCTCTTTTGGAAAATTCAACAAACTGCCTGATGGTTATAGGATCATCTCTTTTTTATCAGTCGACCAAAACCCTTACTATTTTTGACGGCAGAAATACACTATTGATTTATATTATAGCAGCCGCAAGGACAATTGTCAATGGAAAAGCCACTCAAACTTAGGGGGAAATGTCTCTGGGGCAAAAGTGTTGGTTGCTGTTTCAAGGCACATGCGGTTGCTCGACCGGCCAATTCCATGCTCTGGATTACGTAAAAATGCTGGTCATGTCCATGCTGTTGCGAAATCACGGGGTTTAGGTTGTATTTGAAATGCCGGAGAATAACCAGTTTTTCAGGTGATTACTAAGTTTAGCTTTCGCAATCCACAGGACGCCTTACGGCGCAAAGTTTTTGGAATGCACGGGAAATTTTTCATTTGGGCCGACCTTGAGTGTCAAAAGCAAGGCCTTGAAATCTTATAAGTCTTTAGAGCGGATAGAGTTATGACTAATATCAACTGTGAATTGTTGGTAGAATTGGAAAAACCCTAAATTTGAGGTCTTTTTACTTGACATTTCTCAGGGAAATTCTAAAATGAATATTGGATTTGCGGTCGGTTAAGTTGCAAATCAGATAAGTTGTTCAAAGGAGGAGTGGCACAGCTTAAGTTTTACACGGAGGATATCAAGGTATTTACCGGATGCTGGTGATTGGTGAGAAAAGCTATTAATTATTCAGACCTGTAAACTTTGTGCTTAGGTGCACAGCAATCGGTTGTGCCGGATGAGATTCTTGGGTTGTGTATTCGGAAGTATATGAGGAAAATTGCTAATATCGTTCAAAAAAAAGATGTTTCTTCTGAAATGCCCTCCCTTTTATGACGATAATATTAGGTAATTAAGTGGAATATAAACAATCTTTGTAGTCGTTTATGTGTTGCTATGCTGAGGTTTAAACATTGTATATCATTGCAGGTAGTGCGGAGCCGGGTGTGTCGATCCGTAACAGGAGGATTGCTTTGTCCTGAAGGCCTCGTAATAACAAGTAAACGCTGTTTTACCCATCCCATGAATGGTTACAAATCTTTCAAATGGAAGGCGTAAAATATTTGAATCTCAAAGGTGATAAACGACAATCATGCCGAATCGTAAGGATGAGAATTAGAGCTTACAACTTGATGGTTTTGGCTTTGGTCTTACTTATGGCAGCGATTGCTCCAACGGTCAAGGCTGATCCCGTAACCAGCAGTGAATATCAGGTTAAAGCCGCATTCTTGTATAACTTCATCAAGTTTGCGGACTGGCCTGGAGAAGATACTGCTGATAGCAATGAGCCAATAATTATAGGTATTGTTGGCAAGAATCCTTTTGGCGATGCATTTAAACCTATCGAGAATAAACGAATCAAAGAAAGGCAGGTCATCGTCAAACAATTTAAGGGGCTCGGAGAACAGGAAAAATCGGGCGAGAAAGATAAAGATGAGATAGATAAGCAAATCGAGGCCATCAGAAAATGTCAACTCTTGTTTATCTGTTCTTCCGAGAGGGCGAGGTTTAAAGAGACCGTAAATTTGGTTAAGGACTATAGCGTTCTTACAGTGGGAGATACTCAAGGTTTTCTCGATTCAGGTGGTATTATCAAATTTGTTATGAAGGAGAATAAAGTTCGCTTTGAAATCAGCATTACAGCCGCTAACCGTGCTAAAATCAAAGTCAGGTCTCAGCTTCTACGGCTGGCGAAAAAAGTAGTCGGAGAAAACGAAATAAACGGGGCAGAGGACTAATTATGTCTCTTATGCGAAATATGGCAATAAAGCATAAGCTGATATTGATTATCATGCTGACATGCGTCACAGGATTGCTGTTGGCAGGAATCGTATTTATTAGCTGGGAGAGTAACGTATTTCGCCATAACATGGTGCAGAATGTATCGACTCAGGCAGAGATGATAGCAGAAAACTGCAAAGCGGCTCTGGCCTTCCAGGATGCAGAGGATGCAAAGGAAACATTACAAGCTCTTCGTGTGGAACCTTCTATCGTTTTTGGATGTGTTTATGCCAAAGACAATAAGCTCTTTGCAACTTATTATCGTGATTATGCTGAGATAAGAGTCCATCCCCCCAAGTTTCAAGAAAGCGGTTATAGTTTTGATGGAGGCTTTCTGACTGTCTTCAAGCCGATTGTTCTTGACGGGGAACTTATTGGAACAGTTTGTCTGCGGTCGGATATGGGGCCTATGTATGCGATGCTCAAGCGTAATACAGGTATAATCATTGCCGTATTGTTTCTTTCCTCTTTAGTAGCTTTTCTGATGTCATCTCGACTTCAGAAGGTCATTTCCGGACCAATTCTAAGCCTGGCTGAGGTCACGAAAAACGTCTCTGAGGCAAAGGACTATTCTACTCGAGCTATCAAGCATGGTAATGATGAGGTTGGTTTGCTTATCGATGCGTTCAATGAAATGTTGGAGCAAATCCAGCAGCGAGACATAGAATTGGTCGATGCTAAAGAAAAACTCGAAGTGAGAGTTGAGGAGCGGACTGCTGAGCTTACTACTGCCAATGAACAATTAACCCAGGAAATTGCCATACGCGAAAAGGCAGAAGAGGACTTACGTAGAGCCGAAGAAAAATACAGAATACAGTTTGAGGGGGCATTAGATGCTATATTTGTATGCGATGCCGAAACAGGTGTAATAGTTGACTGTAACCCTGCAGCGACGAAATTAGTTGGCCGAGAAAAATCAGAGCTAATAGGTCAACACCAGCGGATTCTCCATCCTCCGGAAGAAATCAAAGGTGAATTTAGCAAGACCTTCCTGGAGCATCTCAAAAATAAACAAGGCCAGACTCTGGAAACACAGATTATTACCAAAAAAGGAGTGATGAGCGATGTTGCAGTAAAGGCCAGTTTACTTGAAGTTGGGGGCAAAAAAGTAATGCAGGGCATATTTCGGGATATCACCTTGCGCAAAAGGGCGGAGCAACGTCAGAATAAGCTTCTCGAACAGTTGGAAGGTGCTAATAATGAGCTCAAGGACTTTGCATATGTAGTCTCGCATGATTTGAAAGCCCCACTGCGCGGAATTAAAACCCTGGCCGATTGGATAACAACCGATTATGCAGACAAGCTTGATGAAGACGGCAAAAAGCAATTGGATTTGCTTGTAAACAGAGTGGACCGAATGCACAATCTTATTGACGGCATCTTGCAATATTCAAGAGTTGGACGTGTAAAGGAAAAACAGGTTCAGGTAAATCTAAATGAGCTTGTCACAGAAGTTGTTGATATGATTTCCTCGCCGGAAAATATCACGATTAAAGTTGAAAGCGAATTGCCTACTATTACGTGTGAGCGAACACGCATCCAGCAGGTGTTCCAGAATCTGCTGAGTAACGCTGTGAAATATATGGATAAGCCGCAAGGCCTGGTAAAAGTCGGCTGCGTCGAAGAAAAAGACTTCTGGAAATTCGGTGTCACTGATAATGGCCCTGGGATTGAGGAAAAATTCTTCGGAAAAATCTTTCAAATGTTCCAGACACTGGTACCACGTGACGAGTTCGAAAGCACCGGTGTCGGCCTTACTGTGGTAAAGAAAATTGTAGAGATGTATGGCGGTAAGATTTGGGTTGAGTCAAAAGTCGGTGAAGGAAGCACATTCT
>CAZOQJ010000117.1:0-7771 GCA_964581905.1 uncultured Pirellulales bacterium | reverse complement strand
CTGCGACCTACGGATTAGAAATCCGTTGCTCTATCCAGCTGAGCTACGGGCGCATCAAGCTTTAAGCGCTTTCAATATAACAACTTCCTTTAAACACTGTCAATTCTTCTTAACGCTCACAAAGCATTTGCAACAGATTTGCAACAAAATCGCTTGAAATCAAGCACTTTAGGTAAGAATAATCTTCGTTTTTGGGCTGAAAATGGAGTGTCAAGGTGAGTGCCAGATTGATAATCATGGCCACGCCCCAGCAGGCTTTCTTAACCGTTGGCCTCCTTGTCTGCCACCCATCCGAAATTAGCACTGGATTATTAATCCAATAGTACTCTAACACTAATTCTTGGATTGAACACCCAATGCTCCAAAGTTCCATCTACAACATCGCTTGCATAAACCGCAAGCGGCCTTTGTGACGGTCAGAAAAATTCTATGAAGTAAATGGCAACATCGGCTAATCTTTTGCCCCCGCAACTGTTTTGAATGCCTACTTATGAGATAGTTTTTTAGGTGGTTGTTAACTGGCCATTTGCAGGTTTGCCAAAGCAACAGATTTGTCAACTACAATTTTGAATACTCCCTCAAGACCGGTTACCATAAAAATACCTCTGGTTGCAGGGGTAACACCGCAAAAAATAAGCTGCCGTCCACGACCAGCCAACAACTCACGCAACTTTAGCAACTTTGTGATAGCTGAAGAAGTTAAGATACCAACGTGAGAAAAATCAAGTATTACGTCATGGCCACCTCTTTCCTGAATGATTTCGGTGACGCTTTTTAACTCTTCTCCTATTTCCGGCTCAGGAGGTAATTCCACAATAATAATATCTTCTGCCCAATTTTGAATACTCATTTTTACCCCCATTTTTGTACGGGCTTAATTATTCGTAAGGGTCGTTTCCACAAGTTCATCTGTTTCTGCAGGTAAATTCTCTGCTGGAACTTCAGTCGTTAATGGTAAAGTTATAGTAAATGCTGTGCCCTTGTCAAGCTCACTTTCAACCTCGATTCTACCGTTATGCATATCGACTAATTTCTTTACAATTGCAAGGCCTAAACCAGTCCCTTTTTCCCCCGGCCCTGCCTTTCGGCCAAATTGAGTGAATTTATCAAATAATCTTGGTATATCATCTTTTGCGATTCCAATTCCGGAATCATGGACGCTCAACTGGACTTCTTCACCCAGCCTCTTACAAGTTACTTTGATACAGCCTTGTTCAGGGGTAAATTTCATACTGTTGGAAATAAGGTTTATAATGACCTCTTTGATTCTATCCGAGTCAACGCAAATAGCAATACCTTCTTCAGGCACTTCGAAATCGAGAGAGAGGTTCTTCTCCTGGGCGAGCGGCTTGTAGTTAGAAACAGTATCCTTAATGAGTTCGCCAATATTTACGACCATTTTGTGCAAATCCAGCTTGCCGGATTCTATTTTTGATACGGTCAGTAAAGAATCCACAATCCTGGTAAGCCGATTTACACTCTCCATCGCTGTAGTTAAAACATCTCTCTGCTCAGCTACTATTTTCCCCGGTATCTCATCCAGAATAAGTCTTATCGCACCCATAATGATTGAAAGCGGGGTTCGAAGCTCATGCGAAGCGGTGGAAACGAATTCATCCTTTAGCTGATTATATTCTCTTAGTTTTTCATTTGCTTTTCTGAGGTTTTCCTCTGCCAGTTTGCGCTCGGTGATATCTCGAATTGATACGAGGTTGACACTTTTCTCTTCCCACTCAATTTCGGCTGTATGCATTTCTGCTGTGATTGGTTTTCTATCTCTACGAACAATTTCAATCTCAGTTGGTTGACCTGCAGCTACAGGGAAACCGAATAATTCTCCGATGAGCTCTTCCGGCTTGCGGTTAAAAAGAGAACTCGCGGCAGGGTTGACGAAACGCACGATTCCATTGCTGTCCACAATAACAATACCGTCAGCGTTTTGTTTTATCATATTGCGTAGATTTGCTTCGGTAGCCTGCAATGTTTTGTTGGCCCTGGCGAGCTCCATGGTTCTCTGCTCTACCCGCTTCTCCAATTCTTCGCGGGCTTTCTCTAATGCCTGATTTTTCTCCTCAAGCTCTTCTTTTGCATTAAGGAGTTTTTGTGTGGACTCCTGTAATTGATGATTTGTCTCTATTAACAATTTCTCTTTTTTGTTGCGTTCCAAAGCATAAATGATTGTCCGAACGAGTAAGGCATTTAACGGCAAGTTCTTAGCCAAGTAGTCGGATGCGCCGCTTCTTATAGCCAGAGGTCCCATTTCCTCATCGTTTATCCCCGTCAACACCACGACAAGTGTGTTTGGAATAACTTGCTTGATCTTTTGTACTGTCTCAATGCCGCTACTGTCAGGAAGTTCCAGGTCAAGCAGTACAGTATCGTACTTTTTACTGCTGAGGCAATCAATTGCAGCAGACAAGCTCCCGACTGATTCAACTGCAAATTTGACAGGTTTTGAAGATTGAGCCAGGATTCGCTCAACTAATCGGGCATCAACTGCATCATCTTCAACCAGCAGGACTTTTATCGGGTTTCTATCCGCGTCAAAATGAGCTATTTCTTTTGTCTCAGTTTCCATATTACCCTCAAGAAGCAACGGTGGCCTGGAGTTTTGCACCAGTAATATCTTTTTTTTGCCTTGGTAGTGTAAAGAAAAATATGCTACCTTCACCGATTTTTGATTCGAGCCAAATCTTACCGCCATACATTTCAACAATTTTTTTAACCGTCGAAAGGCCGATACCAGAGCTTCTGTTTTCATCATGCGTTGATAATGTCTGGAATACCTGAAAAATCTTTTCAAAATACTTCTCTTCAATTCCGGGGCCATTATCCGCAGCGCTAAATTTCCAGAAACCATTTTCTTCAACGCAGGCAATTGCTATTTTGCCGGTTGCTTTATCCATATATTTAATAGCATTGCTCAGAAGGTTTTCGAAAACCTGTATAATCCGGGTTTTTTCACACTCAATTACAGGCAGCTCGTTTTCTATTGTAATCGTGATATTCTCCGGCGGGTCAATCATATCGACGACATCATAGACGAGTTCACTCAGATTTACCTGAACTCTTTCCTCTTCTGTATACCCGACGCTTGAGTATTGAAGGACACCATCAATTAAATTGTGCATTCGTTCCACTCGAATCATAAGCAAGTTGACCTCCTCTCTATCATCCTCATCCAGTTTATTTGCATAGTTGGTTGATATCCATTCTGCCAGCCGCCTGATTCCGCGCAAAGGGGTTTTTAAGTCATGTGAAACCGTATGTGCGAAGTGCCTGAGGTCCTCATTAGCCTGCTCCAAATCTTTGTTTAATCTTTTCAATCTACTTTCTGTTTCGGCTTTATGTAGAACTATTTCGATAGTCGCTTTCAATTCTGTATAGTCAACCGGCTTAACCGCATAACCGAACGGCTCAGTTTCTTTCGCCCGGTTGAACGTTTTATCATCCGTATGGGCGGTAAGATAGACGACCGGAATCTGCCAATGTATGCTTATCTGCCTGGACACTTCAATCCCATCGCTTTCTCCCACAAGCTTGATATCCATCAATACCAAATCCGGCTTGTATTCTTCGATAATATCGATGGCTTGTTGTCCGTCAGTAGCGGTTAGAACGTCATACCCCAGCTTTTTTAACCGGAAGGCGGTTACTTTGCAGAAATCAGGTTCATCATCAACAATAAGAATTTGTTTTTTCTCGATTCGCATTACGAATCTTTAAATTCGTATCAGAGTTCTTTTGTATACTTTTGTCTATTTGCCGGTAGCCTTATCTCAACTTTTATCACAAGTAATCTTCCGTTTATGCTTAGATTTCAAGGCTTGGTTGACTTTTTCAACCAAGCCTGTTGGGTCAAACGGTTTGGTAATGTAATCCTCAATACCCAAATTCGAGGCTGTAGTTACATCCTTTGCTTCGCACAGAGCAGTGACCATTATTACAGGTATGTTGTTTAAGCCCTGGTGTTTTCTGAGGCGTTTGAGCATCTCCCAGCCATCCATAACCGGCATGCGGCTATCTAACAGCACGAGGTCCGGCTTGTCATTTAGTGCTTTTGCCAGCGCTTCCTCTCCGTTTGTGGCAGTTATAACATCATAACCTTTGTGCTCAAGATACTTGCTGATAATCATAATCACGGCCGGTTCATCATCAACCACCAGTATTTTTTCCTTTTGTGCTCCCTTTTTAAACATTTCGGACTACACTTTCCTTGGGTTCTCCTAATATGTTTCGAATCGCAGCCACGAGCTTATCAATATCGATTGGTTTCTGGAGGAAGGCCACGGCGCCGGCTTTAAGCGCCTGTTCCTGAAAGGTCGATGTATCCTTGCCGGTAATGACAATGACAGGGGTGAGCACGGTGCGGTCAAAGTATGCCAGCCGCTCCATGACAGTGAAACCGTCACCGGCAGGCAAGCCGATATCAAGAAGAATCAAATCCGGCTTTTCCTCCTGGGCTACGCTTATTGCAGTTACAGCATCAGTGGCAGCCACTGTGTCATAACCTTTTGCCTTTAACTGCATGGCCAGTATGCGCAGAAAATCCTTTTCATCGTCTACAATCAGTATCTTTTTTTTATCCACTTTTGCCCCCATATTTCGTAGAGCTTAACGATATGCGAGCATAACAGTATTTTGTTGTTTCGCCCCCATAGGATGCCCCATAGCATTACCATGAATATAAATTTTTAAAAACACTTAAGTTTACACAGAATTCCTCGATAAAAATCGGGGGAGTATTTTTTAAATTTACATATTTAACCTACTTTTCGTCAATTTTGCTTACCGGGTTTACATGGAATTTCCGCTCAAGGTATTGGCTTTCTCAGACAGGTTATAGGGTTTTCCTGGCCAAAGCTCTCCGACAACGAGGTATAAAAAACAGTTTAATATGAATTTTTTGATTATATTACACTCAATCCCGCCCGATAAAGCATATTAAGAACAATAAACCATAAACAACCACGGAATTGAATAATCAAATAATGGGGCGGTAAATTAAGCTTTTTTAAGTTTGAAGAATTTTTTTAATGTGTTCAATGGGGGTATATATTTAAATACCTCACCATTCTCATTATCGAAGCTTTTTACTCAAACTTAAGCGTTTTTTTTGAATTTTTCTTTGCTGATTTGCTACAGGCCTGAATCATAATTTACGGCCTACGTTATGTTGCTGAACAATTACTTAACTTATGACAATACAAGGTAAAAAATGGCAGCGAAATGTATTCTAAAGCTTTATGTTACAGGACAAACGCCGAATTCCCAAAAGGCAATAGAAACTTTAGAGAAAGTTCTCAAGATGGAACTAAAGGGGGCTTACACATTGCAAGTTATCGATGTTCTAAAGAATCCCCAATTAGCTGAGGAAGACAAGATTTTAGCCACGCCGACACTAACTAAAGTTTTGCCTCCGCCGGTGAGAAAAATTATCGGTGACCTGTCTGACATAGATAAGGTGTTGTTAGGCCTTGACCTGACCGTTGAAAAATAAATGGCAAATAGTTTGTAGTACGTTCGCCCTTTCGGGCTCACGGGGAGTTCATAGTTTATCAACTACGAACCCCGAACTACGAACTAAAAAAGGAGATAAAAAAATGGCAAAGAAATTAGGCAAAGTTGTTTCTGGAATTCCCGGATTTGATGAAATTTCCCACGGCGGAATACCTAAAGGCAGAACCACCCTTGCCAGTGGAACGAGCGGTTCAGGTAAGACGGTATTTTCTGCTCAGTTTCTCTATAAGGGAGTTACAGAGTGTGGTGAGAACGGAGTGTTTGTAACCTTTGAGGAAACACCCAGGGATATTATTAAGAATACAAATAGTTTTGGCTGGGATATAGAAAAGCTGGTAAAAGAAAACAAGTGGGCTTTTGTGGACGCCTCTCCAGATGAGGCGGACAATCTTGAGGTCGGCACATACGATCTTGGCGCTTTTCTGGCAAGGATTGAGCATGCGATAAAGAAAGTAAAAGCCAAAAGGGTTGCGATTGATTCGGTATCGGCACTTTTTACCCACTTCCAGGACCCGGGGATTATCAGGCGGGAGTTATATCGGCTTACCTACAAACTTAAACAACTCAACGTTACCTGTATTATGACGGCAGAGAGACCCATAGAAGAAGGGCAAATTAGTCGTTATGGGGTTGAGGAGTTTGTTTCTGATAATGTCATTTTGCTGCACAACCGCCTGACTGAACAGGGCGAGCGGGAAAGAACCATCGAAATCCTGAAATTCCGAGGTTCGAGCCATGATTCGCAGGAAGCTGCTTTAATTGTAGGTGACCCTGGAGTAAGTCTCTATCCCCGCCCCAAGCCAAAGTTAACAGGTAAAGGTTTTTCGGAGAAGATCTCTACCGGAATTAAGGGACTGGATAAACTATTTCATGGGGGGGTATACAAAAATTCCACTACCCTAATCACTGGTGCCTCTGGTTGCGGCAAGACTGTTACAACTTTGCATTTCATTATGGAAGGAGCCAAACAAAGAGAAAACTCGCTTCTGATTGAATTCGAGGAAAGTCCGGGTCAGCTATACAGAAATGCAGCGTCTTTCGGCTGGGATTTAAAAAAGCATGTGGACGATGGGACTGTGCAACTGGTTTGCCATTATCCCGAAGACCTCAAAGCTGAGCAGTATTTGCAGATAATTCAGGAACTGGTCATAGCTAATAAGATAAAGAGACTCGTGTTGGATTCCCTTTCAGCTTTGCAGAGGATTTACGACGAGCGGAAATTCCGCGAGTTTGTAATTGGTCTGAACGCATTTTTGAAAATGCACGATGTTACATCCTATCTTACCAATACAACTTCACAGCTTTTAGGCATAACTGCAATAACCGAGACACACCTTTCCACGGCCACGGACAATATCATCATTCTAAAATATGTGGAATTGAGTGGCAAGATGCGCAGACTGCTCAGTGTATTGAAACAGCGTGGCTCGATGCATGAGAAGGAGCTTACAGAATTTGAGGTTTCGTCAGAAGGAGTGCAAACGATAGGGCCGTTTAAGGGAATAGAGAATCTGATGAGCGGCTCTGCCAGAAAAATACACGTAAAGTTTGGTGAAGAAGAAGCAGAGAGAGATTTTATAGGCGAGGCTGTTGCAGGGAGAATTTAGATGAGTCAACTGGAATTGAAAACCGACGACGCCGGCTCGTCTCTTGAAGAAAGCAGAGCAACAGGGGATATTCTCTCCAAAGACAGGGTTGAGTTTCTTAACAGAATTGGCCCGACTATTGCTCAGCAAATGACCGAAGCACTGCAGAAGCTTACCGCCGAAGAGATTAAAGTAGAATTCGGTGGTGTCCAAGCTTTTGAAGAGGGTAAAGTTTTTGTGGATGTTGGAGAGAAATGTTTTGGCTCTTTCGTGAATTTTAGAAGTTCGGAAGCTGAGCTTGAAGGTGTTGTTGTGATATTTTTTCCTATTTCCAGCGCCGAAGTTTTGACCAGATTATTATTGAAACGCTACCTCGGCAAACGGAGCAAAGAAAATGTAGACTCTCAAATGAAACTTTCCGCCTTCAAGGAAGCAACTAATATTTTGCTGACAGGTTATATAACAGCAATAGCCAATGCCTTAGGAGTTAAATTCCGAATAAGCGTGCCGAAGTTTGTCCGCTTTCGTAATGTAGAGCTTGCAAAATCAGCGTTGTTAGGCAGGTTTTCAAATTCGTACAGTTTGGTTTCAGTTGGGCAATTTAACATAAGTCCTTGTAAACCAAGGACTTATGGGGGGGGGGGGGGGGGGGGTACAAAACCACA
>CAZOQJ010000116.1:0-7926 GCA_964581905.1 uncultured Pirellulales bacterium | reverse complement strand
AATATCTACGAGCTTGATAGCGAAAGCTTATTGCAGAAAAATATCGACCTTTTGCCTACGTCGTTAGCTGAAGCCATGGACGCACTGAAAGAAGACAAAGTCCTGCAGGAAACTCTTGGAAAACATTTATTCGAAAGATACATCGACGTAAAGACAAAGGAGTGGAGCGAGTTCAAAAAGCAGGTAACCAGCTGGGAGATTGAAACCTATTTGGATACTTTCTAAATCGAACCGACCGATTTTGAAAAAATCGTCAGTTTGAAAAAACCAGAAAACCGTATGTCAGTTGTCAGAATGTACCGCATAGGTCACCCAATCCTATTAGTCTGAGCTTCAACTTTTTCAGCAGGCTTTAGGTGTGAAAGTGTGAATTGAAAATCAAAAGAAAATAGCGGAACACTATAGGGATAGAAATATCAGTTCGCCGGGATTTATTGAACCGGCGGAAGATTTTAATATTACATCTGTTAAGAACTTTGCTAAAGCTAAAGAAAATAGCTTAAGGAGAGATTTTATAAAGAATGCAGCTTTGGCTATTCTTGGGTTAGCATTAATACCTACATTAAATGGTTGTCTCAATAAACATAATAAGGGAGGAAGAGTTGTTGTTTTTGTTATAGATTCTCTATCCGGCATGATGCCGGAAGAACGACAGAGATTCAGTTTCTTTGAGGACTTTACCCATGGTGAGGTGGTACGCTCTATTGTTAAGCAATATGGAAATCCTGACAAATTATATTTTGATACCGTAGATAATTCTGACGGAAGCATCAACCGGGATTTTTATATCAGAACCTTGTTAAATATAGATGGGTATGTCACTCGTCATCCTAAAGATAGAGTAGTGGTGAATATTAGTTTCGGTAGCTATAGTTATGATTCTCAAGAAGAAAAACTAATCGATAGCCTCATAAACAAAGGTGTTATAATTGTAGCAGCTGCAGGTAATGAGGGAATGGAAAGAGTATGTTATCCAGCAGGCTACGAGAAAGTTATCGCTGTAGGCGCTTCTGATAGAAGCAAAATCGCTTCTTACTCTAATTATGGCAAGGAAATTGATATTGTAGCTAGCGGAATTTATAGGTCATATGAACAAATTGCAATACCTAGTGACATAGGCTATGAAACTCACACGAGACAAGTTGTGCTTAAAGGAACCTCATTTGCAGCGCCTGTGGTTGCAGGCACTATCGCTAGAATGTTACATTTTGCCAAAGACCGAAAAATAGATGCAGAAGCTATTTTAAAACAGACGGCGAAGCCTATAGATAGCCATTTGTATCATCAGCGAAAATTGGGTTCTGGTTTGTTATATAGGCATAAAGCTCTTAGCGCAGTAGAACCTGCTTACTGGGTATATTCCTTCATTGATTGGTCAGGGCAGTTTTTGTTGGCATGGGGAGTAGGTTTCGTAAGCATAATGACATCTCTTATAGCATATTATTCTGTAAAATATTCCGGGCATAAGAGACTGAAGAGAGCGGCTATAAATATGGGTTTAGTTCCAGGGATTTTTGCAGGTGTACTTATATTTTCTGATTTGGTTTTCTATTTAGATATCATTGACTACTCCAATTTACCAGATTTTATTGAGAGATATACTTATAATATACTGGGTTGCATGATTTTGGCAGCAGGAGTATTAGGAGTCACCGCAGTTACCGGTACCATAATAGGAAAATCAATAGCTTATCTATATACACTGCTTAAGATTTATTATTCTAAAAAGGCTGAAGATATTTCTAGATTAAAGTATGAGATGGAGCTGTGCTATACAATTTCAGGGATTCAAAAGAGAATTCTAAGAAGCATTTGCGCATGTGGCAAAAAGGCTATTTCTTATTTAGTAAGATGGTTAACAGAAGACAGGATGCCCACTCTTGACCGAGAGATGGTCGAGATATTAAGGGAATTTAATAGAAGGTATTCCCTGACTGGACATCTAATACAAGTCGCGTCATATAGAAGCAAGAGGGAAAGGGTAATTGAAGGGCTGGGGATCATAGCGAATAAGGAGGATGGAAAAGCCTTAGGCTTTCTTCATTCACTCGAAGACGATGAGTGCGTAGGACATGAAGCAAAAAGAGCATTAGAGAGAATTTCTTGTGAGAAATAGAGGACAATAACCCATTATTTGATCGATATACACTTTGTTTTTCATCCTGAGTTCTTTTGTGTATTGAGCGTTACAGATTTACGGCAATTCCTCGACTGGCAAGGTATTCTTTCATTTGTCTTATAGTGTAATTGCCGAAGTGCGTAATCGATGCCATAAGTACCGCATCCGCCCCGCCGTCAACGATTGCATCGTATAGATGCTCGAGTTTCCCCGCCCCGCCGGATGCGATGACTGGAATATTGACCGCATCGGTTACGGCCTTACTTAATTCGTTATCGTAGCCGGCCTTTGTGCCGTCAGCATCCATACTGGTTAAAAGTATCTCGCCCGCACCTAATTTCTCGGCTTCAACAGCCCATTGAACAACATCGATATCAGTCGGCTCCGTCCCCGCCTTCACGCAAACCTGCCATTTATGCGACTTTTGTTTTGACCTGCGGGCATCAATCGCCAAGACTACGCATTGACTGCCGAAACGCCGGGCCGCTTCTGTAAGAATATCAGAATTTTCAACGGCAGCGGTATTTACCGAGACCTTCTCTGCTCCGCTTCGCAAAAGCTCGTCGATTTGCTCGACTGTTTGTATCCCGCCGCCTACGGTAAATGGAATGAAGACATTTTCCGCAACCTTTTCAACAAGCTCTACGAGTGTTTTTCGGAAACGAATGGTTGCGGTGATATCCAGAAATACAAGCTCATCGGCCCCTTCATCGCTGTATCTTGCGCCGAGTTCTACGGGGTCGCCGGCGTCACGAAGATTTATAAACTTGACGCCCTTAACCACACGGTTATCTTTAACGTCAAGACAAGGTATAATTCTCTTCGTCAGCATTAATAGATTACCTTTTTTTATGCAGTGTCAATCCGTGTCTTTTGTTCTCTCTTTTTCGCAAATTTCTGCAAAGTTCTGCAGCACCTTCAAGCCGGTTTTGCTACTCTTTTCAGGATGAAACTGCGCGCCGTATATATTTGCCTTTTGCACCGAAGCGGGCATGTCAAAGCCGTAGTCGGTATAGGCAATCTTGGCCTGGCTGTCGGCAACATCCGCGTAGAATGAGTGTGCAAAATAAAAATGTTTTTCTTTTCCCAGACCTTTAAACAAATCCATATCTTCCGGCAGCTTTACCAGATTCCAGCCCATATGCGGTATTACTCTACCGGCTGGAATAGGAACGATGCTGCCTTCAACCAGCCCGAGGCCTTTGTGCTGGCCGTATTCGCTGCTCTGGTCGAAGAGCATCTGATAGCCGACACAAATGCCCAAAAGCGGCTTACCTGCCAAAGCAACCTCTTTTATCAGCTTGGAAAGAGTTCCCAAAGCACTGACTGCGTAGCCAAAAGCCGCAACGCCGGGTAAAGCGAGACCAGCAGAGTTTTCGATTACTGCGGGATTGTTACTAAGTTGCACCTCACAGCCGATATGCCGAAAGGCGTTACATACGCTCTTAACGTTTCCTACGTTATAATCGATAACAGCTATCATAAATTTTTATTGAATGTCTATTATTTATAATTATAATGTTCGAACATAACAGTATAAAAAATAGTAAATAATAAATTAGGAATAGTAAATAAAAAACTTGTAGTGAGCTTGTCGTCCTTGGGACTCCTTATGGAGAACCTATGTGTGGAATAGTAGCTTATCTTGGTAAAAAAGCGGCGCAGCCAATCCTTATAGAAGGATTAAAGCGGCTGGAGTATCGCGGTTACGATTCAGCCGGTCTGGCACTCCTTGGGAGCGGTGCAGTAAAAATCAAAAAGGCCAGCGGCAGAATCAGTGCTCTGGAAGAAATTTTGGACCCGCCTGATGCCGCTGAGACTTTCGGCATCGGCCATACACGCTGGGCAACGCACGGTGAACCGAATACCATCAACGCCCACCCACATCTGGACTACACCGGTAAAATTGCTGTCGTTCATAATGGCATTATCGAAAACTACGCCACGTTAAAGACGTGGCTGCGAAATGAAGGAGCTGATTTTGCAAGCGAAACCGACACAGAAGTTATAGCGGGTCTGATTGGTTATTTCTATACCAAGGCCAGCCAGGATGAAGTACAGCTCAACGGGCAAAACAAATTCGAATGGGCGGTTCAGCGAGCACTTCGCGAACTGCATGGCACCTATGGCCTGGCTATTATCTGCTCGGATTTTCCAGATATACTCATAGGTGCAAAAAAGGGTAGCCCTCTGATTTTAGGTGTAGGTGAGGATGAATATATACTCGCCTCCGATGCCGCTGCCATTGTCGAGCACACCACTCAGGCAGTATATCTCGCCGACAACGAAATGGTTACTGTCACACCTGAGGGTTTTCATACCAAGACCATTAACAATATAATTATTACAAAAGACCTGCAGCAAATCGAATTTTCTCTTGAACAAATCGAACTGGGCAGTTTCCAGCACCACATGCTAAAGGAGATTTTCGAGCAGCCGAAAGCACTCAGTACTTGCATGGGCGGCAGAATCGACCGCCAGGATAATAGGATTAAACTTGGAGGTATAGCTTCGTATCTTCGTGAATTAACTCACACTAAGCGGCTCATCCTGACCGCATGCGGGACTGCATTTCACGCAGGTTTGGTGGGAGAATTTTTGTTCGAGCAACTGGCACGCATCACCACCGAGACCGAATACGCCAGCGAATTTAGATACCGCAATCCAATCATTGAGGAAGGTACCGTCGTAATAGCAATAAGTCAATCAGGAGAGACTCTTGACACCTTTGCCGCCGTTGAAGAAGCCAAGGAACGAGGTGCAACGGTACTTGGTATTGTTAATGTTGTTGGTTCCTCCATCGCAAGGGCAACCGATGTGGGGATATATCTGCATGTTGGGCCGGAAATCGGCGTCGCCAGCACAAAGGCCTTTACCGCCCAGGTAGCCGTCCTGACAATGCTGGCGATTGAATTAGGCAGAAGAAAACATATAAGTAGCGCCGAAGCGAACAAGTACATCGATGAGCTTTCCAAAATACCGGATAAGATTAGCAAAATACTCCAGCAGTCCGACCATATCAAAGAAATTGCATCTGCAAATATAAACAGGGACAATTGGCTTTTCCTGGGCAGGGGCTTTAATTATCCTGTCGCCCTTGAAGGGGCCTTGAAACTGAAGGAAATAAGTTATATTCACGCTGAGGGCCTGCCCGCTGCGGAGATGAAGCATGGCCCGATTGCCTTGATTAATGACGGTATGCCGGCAGTTTTCATTGCCACAGCCGGGCCGCAGTATGAAAAAATTATGGGCAATATCTCCGAAGTCAAAGCCCGCGGAGGAAAAATAATCGTTGTTGCGACCGAAGGAGACGAGAACATCAAGGAGCACGCCGACCATTTAATTGCAATCCCGGATGCTCCGGAGCTTCTGCAGCCAATGCTGACGGTTGTGCCGCTGCAACTTCTGGCTTATCATGCTGCGGTGCTGCGTAACCTCGATGTTGACAAACCTCGAAACCTCGCAAAAAGTGTCACAGTCGAATAGTCCATAGTTCAGGGTTAATCGTTAACAATTCTATGAACTTCAAACTACAAAATTCTAAATTCTACATTCTAAATTCAATTAGACATGGCTTTACCCTTGTGGAGCTGCTTGTTGTCATAGCGGTCATTTCTCTTTTGCTTTCCATACTTGTGCCGTCTCTTGGAAAAGCCAGGTCTATGGCGAAGCGTACGGTATGTGCGAGCAATCTCAGGCAAATCGATTTGGCCGTTCGTTTGTACTTGAATGCCTACGATGATACATATCCCTGTGCTCAGGACCCCGTTTCAATGGGCCCGTTTTACTGCTTATGGATGGGGCGTGGCTGGTGAAGTTTTGTCGAACCATATCTGAGTAGGAATATCGATGTAAATAACCCTTCAGTCTTGTTTTGTCCAGAAGACCTGACTCCTGAAGAAAAATACGAATCCACCAGCTATGCCTACTCGACGGCTTTTTACCACAGCCCGCAACAGATAGACGCTATGGACGATAAAAGCGATACATGGTCAAGTTTTCCTCCGGAAACGCCATCAATATCACAGCGAAGCTTTGATGTGGTCAAACCTTATGGAAAAATCATTATAGGTGAGTGGAACAGTAATCATTTACGTATAGACGATGATGAAGGCTGGTGGTGCAGAGAAGGCAGCCGCAATTATCTCTTTGTTGATGGACAGGTTCGTTATATTGCCGCAGAAGATATTCGGCCTGCTCAGGACGGTTGGCCGAACCCGAACCTGACGATTGGTGGTATCAGGGACATCGACTGGCCCACATTAGCTTTTGATGCCAATTAAGCAAGGCCCAGCGCATCAGCCATTGAATACAGTCCCGGTTTTTTCCCGACAAGCCATCTTGCCGCCTGTAGTGCCCCGCGGGCGAAAGTATCTCTGCTGTGGGCGGTGTGAGTGAGCGTAAGTGTCTCGCCCAATGTGCTGTAGATTACCGAATGAATGCCGGTGATATCGCCGGCCCGAACAGCGTGGATTCCAATAGTGCCTTTCTGTCTAAGACTATCCATGCCGCTTCTGCCGTGAGTTAGAGCGCCCGGCCAATCCCTGCCGGTTACCGAGTAAATCTTTTCAGCCAGTGTCAAAGCTGTACCGCTGGGCGCATCTTTTTTGAAGCGATGGTGCTGCTCGATTATCTCTATATCGTATTCTTCGCCGAGCATCTGAGCAACTTTGCCAACCAGGTCAAATAACACATTCATCGCCACGCTCATATTGGTTGCATAGAGGATGGGGATTTTTTCAGAGGCGGTTTTGATTTTTTCAAGCTGCTCATTACTCAGACCCGTTGTTCCCAATACCAAAGCAACGTTATTTTCCAGACAGTAATCAACAGTCCTGACCGCCGCTACAGGTATCGAAAAATCGATTGCTACACCCGCATCAGATGGATATGGATAGATAGAGAGAAGCTCAACATTTATTGGTTCAGCCGCCGCTAAAAGACTCGCGTCTTTGCCGATATCAGGATGGTCCTGCCTTTCTACCGCCCCGACAATATTGAATTCGCCGGACTGTATGGCCAGCGAAACGATACGTTTGCCCATTCGGCCGGCTGCACCGATAACTACAAGTTTAGGTTTCATTTTATATCTCCTGTATCTCCCTCAATTTCTTAATTAAACAGCTAATAAGAATCTAACCGCCATAATATATATTTACAAGCCTAAAATTTTTTGCTTGACTTTTTTCATGCCCCGGCGGTAAAATACCACAGCGTTTTATTTATCTTGACCAATAGTTTTGAATTTTGAAAAGGGGGTTTATTATGCCGGAATTTGGAACACCATTTTCAGGATTGGCAAAGGACAAAAAGCTCACTCAGCCGGAGCTGATTCGTGCCATAAGGTTCATGGTGGCCGCCGAGTATGAGGCCATCCAGCTTTATACGCAGCTTGCTGAATCTACCGATGACACGCTCGCTCAGGAGGTCCTGGCCGATATTGCTGATGAAGAGCGGGTCCACGCTGGCGAGTTCCTTTGGCTCTTAAAGCACCTCGCACCGGATGAGCAGAGGTTTTATGACGAAGGCGCCGAAGAAGTCCAGGAAATGATAGACAAAATTAAGAAAAGCTAATCCTTGTTCCTCCTAAGCCATACTCGGATTCTTGGCAGGCCAGCCAAGGAATCAGCTTGAGAAATTATTTCAGCGTTATCGGACGTTTGCTATTTTTACCGGAGCCGGTATTAAGGCATACTAAGCATTTATAGTGTATCAATTTTATCCCCCTCATTTTGCAAGCACTCAGTTCAGTATTATGTGAGCAAATTCAAACAGTGTCCTATAAGTTCTCTATTATAATGTTAAAA
>CAZOQJ010000115.1:0-8138 GCA_964581905.1 uncultured Pirellulales bacterium | reverse complement strand
AGGTCGCCGCGTTTTACAACAGCCGGCACGAAAAAGTCACAAAGCTCCGGCTCATCAACAACGTTGCACAGAATCTCCAGCTCCTGACAATCCTTATAAATCCGCTTGTTCAACTCAGGCTTGTTCGTTGCTGCTATGCTGAGAACAGCACCGGTCAGATAGCTTTTGGAATATTTGGCTCTTACCAACTCGGCGTTTGTGCCTTGACAAAGAGCGGTCATCATATCACTGATGCGCTCAGCAACAACCACCAGCCGAGCACCGGCAGCAAGAAGCGGCTCGGCCTTTCGGACCGCAACCGCCCCACTACCAATTACGACCACACGCCGACCACCAAGTTCGAGAAATATAGGATACTTAGCCATAACTTATATTTTATCAGTAAACCAGCCATAGTACAAATGGGTTTGATTGGGTTTGTTTTGGCTTTGTTTTTATTTTCATAGTTCATAGCTTTTTGTTCATAGTTCATTGTAAAACAATAGCTTACGTTCATTTTAGGCGTCCGTAAAATTGGCTTTGGGATTTTTGGGCCAAAAATCGATGTTCATTTTCATAACTCTTCATTTTACAAGAGCTTACAATCACCCTATTTTTAAGAAAATTGGGTTTGTTTTGCGTACTTTGGTCAATTTGATTGACCAAAGAGTCAATGCGTAAATGCGTAAATGGGTAAATGGGTAAATGAGTTAGTGGATAAATGGTTCATAGGTAACTCGTAACTGGTTATTGTGGAACGACTGTTCTGTAAGGCTTGTCCCTCCGGGGACTACCCTGTGCTACCAGAGCACATTCGGTATTATACCGCCCTGCTTCTGTATGTTCAATAGAAAAATAGCGATATTTTTAAAAAAATGCAGAAAGAGGGAGTTTAAAATTCAAAGTGTTAAGTGTAAAGTTGTGGTATCGCTGCGCGATGATATTTTAATATTTAGCCACAGATTACACGGATTTGCACAGATTTATTTTTGCCGCGGAGAAAATCATTTCCGTTGGGGAGGAAATCATTCTCGTCGAGGAGGAATTTAATCTCGCTTGTACAGCAGCCACCCCCATAAGCCCTATAAACCCCATTTCAAGGCTGTAAACCCGCATTTCCCCCCAAAAATGCTTTATACGCACATAAATAGCGGTGCCTTAGGCACGTAAATAACAGGCGGCGTAAAAAATTTCTTTGGCGGTAAGTGCGGAGGTTGGTTAATGAAAAGCAGAGTATAGGGATTAATGCTTTATCGTTATTTTCTCGTTGATTTCGCTGCTTGGAATGATGAAGGAGATGTCTCGAATGCTACCAATCGAAATCTTTCGGTCTCTTTCGGGACCATCATAGCAAACCAATCTCCACTCAGACTGGTAAGCAAATCTCTTGAGTTTTTTGAACGGACCAACCTTGCCAATATATCCATCATCCACATATTTAACCAGATTTGCATCGCCTTTGATATTTTGATCCTTTAGGTATAAGCTTATCCGATCTATGAACTGCTGCGGGTTCGTCACCACGAGCGCGTAATCCCCAAATCGAAAGTTTTTTTCATCCACCGGAAAGGTTTCTGCAAACGGACGCAATGCGTACATACAGAAGATGTTTATTTTCTTCGATTCTGGTGGAGGTATTCTAAGTGTCCAGTTGGTAATCTTCGTGGGCTCCTTCTCACCATTTGACCAGCTTATTTTGCCCTTATGCCCCCGTTGTACTTCGTGCACGCTGTCAAATGGGTCGCCTCGAAGCTCCTCATCCTCAATCTTCCAGAAATACGGAAGATTGTTCATGTAGAGTAATCCCTTTTCTTGGAGTTTCAAAATGTGTGCGTGCTGTCCAAACTTGACAAGAACCGCTTGCTCGCCCATCTAGTTCTGCCTAACAATGATTATACAGTCTGTATAAGAAGTTCCCGTTGCTTCTTCAATACTCGTCCAATCTCTTTTATTAAATGATTCCGCGTGTGCAAACAAGCTGGACGAACTACTTGGCTAATTGTTTTTTACATACTCTCTAACTGATTGACTAATGTTATCTTTTTTCATAACTGGTAGTAATTAGAGAAATTAAAATATCGCTTAAAAGTCTTCCTCTAAAATTTACGACTATCGTATTGCGATGAGAATTTATTTTTTCCATTTTATCCGCAGGCTCTATACGGCCTTCATTCTGGGGTGCATACACAATTAGAGCAGTTGAGTCCTTTTTAATTGCAAGAATATCGTCAATCTTATTCTGATAATCTTTCCAGTGAACTAAAAACAGAGTTTCTTTTTCTGCTTTTTTCAAATCATTTTTATTAACCTGTAAAATATTCTTTTCCTTAAATATTTTTGAATCAATGAGCATCCTTTTTAAACTTTCAAATTCCGTCGACGCAAATATAGCTATTTTTCTTTTCGATAGCCCCATCCCAAGCCGATACCACACCGGAAAAACACCCTTTATCATCAGAAATACCGTGTAACAAAAACAAAGGATTATTAAAATCGTAGAGATGCCACCAATGATAATAAAAAATGGATGATTGAAAAAAGTTACTATATAACAAGCTATGATTTTACACATAAAGCTCCTTTCGCCCTTATTTCTTCCTTCTTCGGTTTCGGGAAAAACCGCGAAGGCCAGATTTAGCCCAACTATTTTCTTATTTCATAAAGTCCCCAGACTATTTTTTCCCAGCAATCAAATTTGTAAGCTGAAATAGCAGCATTTATAATTTGAGTTTTTTGACCATTGGTAATTGAATCGGAAATAATATTATTAGAGTTTGCTGGATCGAATATTTTTGCATGCTCGAATTCTTCAATAATGTATTTCAACACAATTAGAAACTTTCTTTCGATTCCCAACCCAGCTTTTTTCTTCAATGCTTCTAAAATTGTTAATTCCAACAAGAATGATGGAAAATCTATCTCATTGAGTTTGCACCAAACTTTAAAAAGCTTTATAATATTTCTATGCGGAGATTTTCTAATTATGTTTATATGTTTATGAATGTTGGTCTTGGTCCAAGTATCAAACTTACTAACATATATTGAATGTGGATATTTTACGTTTGGTTGTTTCTTTGCTGGAACCAAATCTACTTTTACACCCTTGTAGATAATTCCTATTGAAACATTCTGTTTCTGTGGACAATAGGAATTATCTAAGAAATCATATAACGATTCATAAATCTCCTTTAAATCAAATGGAGTTTGGTTCTTTAGTGAAATCAACAAATCTATATCAACCTTGCCCCCCTTTACTGCCGTGCCTTTTAAAAAAGAACCAGATGGTATTATTCTGATGATATATTTATTGGCCCATTTCCGTATCTCTTGATACAAAGGCTTAACTCTTGATTGTAGCCTTAACCGTTCTTCATCAAGAATTGAATATTTTTTAACAATACCAGCCAGGTAAGAATTAGCGTTCACGACAATTATTTTCCCCTATCTTTTAGTTTGAATAGTTTTATTTTCCAAGAAATTACTTTATTTAAAGCTTTCGATCTTTTCTTTACAAAGTAGTTCCCGTTGCTTCTTCAATATTTATCCGCCTTCCGTCTTCGCTAAAGCTACGCCGTGACAAGTTGGCGGACTCGTCCAATTACACAACTTACAAGGCTAAGTCTCCTAATATGTCGAGATGTTATTGCTTAAGGCTTTCTATTGCTCCTGATATTTGTTGGAGAATATCACCAAGCCCACCCATCTGCTCGTCATGATAATCCCCATTTTGCACAGCAATATTGTTTTGCCGTTCAAGCTCCAGAACTTTCTTGGCTTCAATGACTGTTTCCATAGCTACATCATGCTTCTTGCATAGATCAGCTAAATCTTTTAGGAACGAATCCAAATCTCGATGAAATTCGTTTCTCGGCGGTTGGCCTCCTAATGTACCCATATTGTATCTCCTTTTTGATTCATTTATAACCTCAACGGTTACTCAAACGATTCCATTTTCGCTTCGCCCTCCTTCGCATAAAGCTACGGCGAGACTTCGCTCAAATAAAGCTTTTTATTTTCGCTACGCAAATCTTTTTGGTCAATCTCTGTAATACTTTTACTCTCTCGGCCAGATATTCGAGCTGTTTTTCTCTCGCAGATGTTTCCCTCAAAGTAACTTAATGGATTTTACCAAACTTGAGGTTATAAAGCAAGAACTGATTCCCCTGCCGCCAGCGGCAGGGCTAACCAAAATGGATTCCTGCCTTCGCAGGAATGACGATGAGAACCCCCTACGGTGCAGGGGGCTAACAACCACTTAATTTTTAATCTTTTCAATTCGCGATTCTGGATGCTGGATACTTGATGCTGGATGCTGTATAATACAGTAAATGTGTTTTTCTAATCCTCCCTAAAAAACGATTTAACTTTTTGGAGAATTGATACAAATGCCGGATATTGCCAGTGGAATTTTAAAGCTTGATAAAAATGGAACGGGACGTTTGCTCAGTGCTGAAAGGTCGCTGCGGTCAAGTCCCAGCGATGTGATTGTGCCTGCACGGCTGATACGGCAGTATAAACTTGCCGAAGGGGCTGTAACGGCTGGTCCATTTGATGTGGTCAAGGGCAGGAAAGAATTGTCGGCAGTGGACTCGGTATGTGGATTAAAGCCGGAAGAGTTTCAAAAACGCAAGCCTTATAATGACCTTGTCGCTGTGAATCCTAACAAGCGGTTTAAGCTGGCGACATGCGGGGAGCGGAGTATGCGGATAATCGACCTTGTGGCGCCGATAGGAAAAGGAACGCGGGGATTGATAATATCGCCTCCAAAGGCAGGCAAGACGGTGCTGCTTGGGCAAATAGCAGATGCCATTATTTATGATGACCCCAAGACGCACGTGATCGTGTTATTAATCGACGAGAGGCCTGAAGAGGTGACGAGTTTTCGGCGGCAGGTAAATGGGGCAGAGGTTCTTGCAAGCACTATCGACGGAAGTATCGAGGAGCATATCGCACTTGCGGAGTTGATGCTTGCCAATATCAGAATTGAGCTCGAATGCGGCAGAGATGTGGTGATTCTTGTGGATAGTCTGACGCGGATGGGCAGGTCGTTTAACCGCAGGGGGTCGGGAACGGGAAGGGTTATGTCGGGCGGAGTGGAAGTCGGGGCACTGGAGATACCACGAAGGTTTTTCGGGATGGCACGGAATATCGAGAACGGCGGGTCGGTTACGATTATTGCAACCATACTGGTCGATACCGGCTCGCGGATGGACCAGTTGATTTATGAGGAATTTAAGGGGACGGGCAACAGCGAGATAGTACTTGACCGTTCGCTTGCGGAGAAGAGGATATTTCCAGCGATAAATCTGGCTGCGAGCGGAACGCGAAAGGAAGAAAGTTTATACGGCGAGGAGGAAATGAGGAAGCTTGCTATGATGAGACGGGTGCTGTCGAGTTATAAACCCAGAGAGGTGATAGAATCGCTGGAGAAGCTGTTGAAAAAATATCTGACCAACGAAGAATTTCTGCAAAGTCTGTCGGGGTAAAAAAAATTTCAAATTAGCCGTTTGGGGTGTTCAAGTATATGCGCTTTTGATTGATCCCTTAGACGAAGATTGATTACGATGCTGCCGATAGGCCCTAGTTGCTGTTGCTGCCGGAGGCCGCGACGAGGGACATACAGGTATTACGCAGGAGCGAAGCGACGGAGTAATATAAAAAGTCCGAACCGCAGGCAGCACAAGCAAAATAATTTCCGATTTTCGATTGCCGATTTAAGGGATACCCCCGAAGCAGGCTTCGGGGCTAAATAAAAAGAAAACCCTCTGCGGTGCAGAGGGCTAACAACCACTTAATTTTTGAGCTTTTCAATTCGTAAAAACGGCGGTAAAATACCGAAAAGAGAATTAGTTAATTGGTTAATTAGAGAATTGGTTAATTAGAAAACAGAAGTTAGATTCTTCGACTGCGCTCAGAATGACGAAGAAGGGACAAATGAGTGAAATAAAGAAATTACAGGCGCCGTTGACGGAAAAAGATGTGCGTTCGTTAAAAGCGGGCGATGAGGTGCATATCACCGGTACAATCTATACTGCCCGGGATATGGCCCATAAAAGACTGTGCGAGGCGCTCGATTCCGGCGAGCCGTTACCAATTGAACTCAAAGGAGCGATTATCTATTTCGTCGGACCAACACCGGCCCGGCCTGGCAGAGTTATCGGAGCGGCAGGGCCAACCACATCATCGAGAATGGATGCGTTTAGCCCAAAACTATTAGCCGGTGGACTTAAAGCAATGCTCGGAAAAGGATATCGCAATAGCGAAGTTAGAGATGCCCTGAAAAAATATACAGCAGTCCATCTATCAACTATCGGCGGAGCAGGGGCACTACTCAGCAAGCACATTACAAAAGCAGAAGTAATCGCATACGAAGACCTTGGAACCGAAGCGATAAGGAAATTAGAGGTCGTTGATTTTCCAGCTATTGTGGCATACGATTGTTATGGCAATAGTGTTTATGAAAAATAAAAGCCACCCCACTTCGCCCAAAGGGCTACGCGGGGCAGGCAGAGAGCATCCGCCGTCGCCAAGGCTTTGGCGGGACAAGCAGAGGAACACAGAGATAAGAAAATATTAGCCACAGACTAACACAGGTTAGACAAAAGTAAAAAAATATAAATCAGTGAAATCTGTGGCACAAAACAAAAAGGGGCAAGATGAAGGTAGCACTACTTGGCTTATTACAATCGGGCAAGAGCACGATATTTGCCGGGCTGAGCGGCAAAGCAATTCCGCCGCCCGGCTCAACCGCCATCGAAGAAGCCATCGTGCCCGTGCCGGATGAGCGGCTCAACTGGATGACCGAACATTACAAGCCCAAGAAAACAATCCACGCAACAATAGACTGCCTTGATTTGCCCGGCTTTAACTTCGCCGATGAGCACGGCAGGGCCGCTGCGAGACGGCTGATTAACCAGATAAGAACTATTGATATGCTTGTCCTGGTCGTACGGGCATTTGAAAATTCGGCAGTGCCCCCCTACCGAGACAGCATCAACCCTGTTAGAGATTTAGCAGAATTACAGACAGAACTGTTACTTTCCGATTTGGAACTTATAACAACCCGTATCGAACGGCTCGAAAAGCAGCTCCATAAACCAACCAAAAACCACGTGCACGATAAGGCGGAGTTAGAACTGCAAAAGAAACTGCAGGAAGCGATAGAATCAGAAAAGCCAATCAGCACCGCTATTGAAACAGATGAGCAGCTTGAAATGATTAAATCGCTCGGATTTTTGACCTTAAAGCCGATGGCTGTCGCAGTAAATACGGGCGAGGACAAATTAGACGAAAAATTCGATTTTTCAGAACAGCTCAATTCATCCGCACCGACTATAACAATCTGTGCCAAACTACAATACGAGCTGTCGCAGTTAGATAACAAAAGCAGAGCTGAATTTATGGCTGACCTGGGCATCACCGAATCGGCGGCGAACAAATTCGTCAAGAGCTGCTACTCTGCGCTGGGTTTAATCAGCTTTTTGACTGTGGGTTCGGATGAAGTGCGTGCCTGGCCGATAACAAAAGGCACATCCGCCCTCGACGCAGCCGGCAAGGTACACACCGATATCAAACGCGGTTTTATCAGAGCTGAAACCTTCCACTTTGCTGACCTAAAAGAGCTTGGCAGCGAAAAGGCCCTGAAGGCAGCCGGCAAAATCCGGCTCGAAGGAAAAGAATACATCGTCCATGATGGTGACATTATTAATTTCAGATTTAATGTTTAAATCAGCAAATTCAAAGGCACTATTCGTGAATCGATTCCTAAAACTATTACTTCCAGGATTTATAGCGATATCGACAGTGGTTTTTGTTTTGTTCTTCTTAGATTGTAAAAACTCGGAAACCAGCAGAGTCCACACTTATAAAGTCATCAATACCTTTGCTCACGACAAACAAGCCTTCACACAGGGGCTGGCTTTCGATGACGGCTTTTTATACGAAGGAACAGGACTCTATGGACGTTCGACATTGCGCAAAGTCGAATTAGAAACGGGCAATATCCTGCAAACGCACGAACTGCCGGCCGAATTCTTCGGCGAAGGTATTACTATTTACCGAGACAAAATCATTCAGCTAACCTTTCAGCAAAACGTAGGTTTTGTTTACAACAAAGACACTTTCGAGCTGTTGCGAAAATTCAATTACCCAACCGAGGG
>CAZOQJ010000114.1:0-8139 GCA_964581905.1 uncultured Pirellulales bacterium | reverse complement strand
GAGGTCTCTCAATCTGAGCTGGCGGGCAATCTCGACAGCCGCTTCCATATTACTCGCATAAGCAGTCTGCTCGGGCGTTTTCTGCCGGCGATATTTTCCGCTGTTGACATCTATCGATACTAATGCTTCGGTCTGCTCGACTATAATTGAGCCGCCGCTTTTAAGCTTTACTTCTCGCGACTGCACTTTAGAGATTTCATCCTCAATCCGGTATTTGTGAAACAGTGGTATCTTGCCGTCGTAATACGTTACTCTTTGTTTCAAGCGCGGTGATGCCAAGGAAAGGAAGTCCCTGATTTTGCGGACCACCGCCTCCGAATCGCACATTATCCTGCTTATTTTACTGTTAAAGACGTCTCTGAGTGTTCGGATGACCAGGTCGGATTCCTGATAAAGCTCGCCGGGCGTTTTTTCGGTTTCTATTCGTTTTTCAATAGCCCTCCACAGTCGTCTGAGATATCTCAAATCGTTTTGTATATCTCTTTTAGAGCACCCCTGGCCGGCTGTTCTGATGATAAAGCCCACGTGTTTTGGAGGATTACTCTGCTCAAGAATTTGTCGCAGCCGTTTACGTTCATTTTCATCTTCAATCTTATGTGAAATGCCGTGTTTTCGCATCCACGGCATCATAACCAGATACTTACCCGCCAAGGCAAGATAGGTGCTGAGAGTCGGACCTTTTGTCTTGATGCCTTCTTTTGTTACCTGGACGACCAGTTCCTTTCCTTTTCGCAGGCAGTCCTGAATAGCTGGGCGCTCCTTGAACGATTTTCTTCGGCCGACGCTGTCGGCGAGCTTGCCGCTCACGTTTGAAAAATACCGCGGATGAAGGTCTGAGATATGAAGGAATCCGTTTTTTCCTATGCCGAAGTCTATAAAAGCTGCCTGTATTCCGAACTCGATATTTACAATCTTTCCTTTATAAATATTGCCGACGTGTCTGCCAACGCTGGCCCTTTCCACGTACAGTTCTTCAAGCGAACCGCCGTCTACTACTGCCACCCTGCACTCCTCGCTCTCAGCTACATTTATAAGCATTTCTCTTGCCATTGTTTTGTTCCCCGCCTGCCCCGCGTTAAACAGGCCACTGCCGTAATTTAATGCGGGGTCGCTCGTACCCTCCAACTTGTAGGGCACGAATCACGTTTTTTGCCATTGTACGTTCGTGCGTTTAATCGGCGCAGCGAGCATACCTGTCTCAAGTTCCAACAGTTGTAAAATCTCATCAGCCCGTATCGAACCGGTCGGGCTGATTTCATATTGGACAATTATACTATTATTATCCAGTTTAATCGACTTCAAAAAAGGCCTGACGTCTATTTCTTTTACTGCGCCCGGCGTACCGCGGCGGTTGTGACCCGAAGTGCGAGTTACCAACAACGACTTATTGGCCAATAATCGCTCGATTCGGGCCTTCATAGAGCCGTTAAGCTCTTCCGGCAGAACCATTATTATATACGTGGCTGAATATGGCTGAAACGATGTATTTGGCTCCGCGGAACTTACTGAAAGCAGCTCGATTCCTTCAGGCAACTGCTCTGAAAGTGCATCCATAATTCGTGACTCGTAATCCGTGGCTCGTGGCTCGTTTGGGTTACAGCTCAGACTCAGACACAATAATTCATCATCTGATTCGACGCCGACAGGTCTCGGCAGAGGCAGAGACATTTTCGGATGAGGGTTGAAACCCTGGCTGTGCCGGATTTGAATTCCTGCTCGAACACAGGCCCGCGGAAAAACCTTGAGCGTCTCAGCGTGCGACAGAAATCTCAGGCTCCCGCCTATCCTGAATTTTATTACCAGCAAGATAGTGGCGTTAGCCATGCTGTGCATTTCGTTCGAAACTTCTTGGTTCGGCAGGCTCACCATTTATGTGCGCATCTCCTTTAATAACACGTATCACGGGCTTGAAGCCCGTGTTTGCACGGCCAAGTCGCCGACGCTCCAAAGCTATGGCGACGGAGCGATGGCCGTGGTACTTTAGCATTATGCCCATATTTGTTTGAAAAACAAGCATTTTAATTCAAATACGCAGATATATAGCCACGAAGGCACAAAGACACGAAGAATTAACCACAGATTTACACAGATTGACACTGATTTTGTTTAATCGCGGAGAAGGCACAAAAGGATTAACCACGAATACCCATGGCATAAATACACACGAATTGGCACTAATTGTTCATTTGCCACGAAGACGCGAGGACACAAAGGAATCTTAACCGCGGAGGGTGCAAAGAATAAAGAATAAATTCTGACCTCTGATATTTGCTTTCTATCAAGATACCCACTTAAAAAGCAGTTTTTTGTGCGATAGTGCGCAGTCTCTAAGATAAAGATTTATCAAATTTTGATATGGAATTCCCGTTTCCTTTGCCAAGCCCTTAAAATACTTAATTACGTCAACTTCCAAACGAAGAGTTACCTGCTTTTTAAGCTTTTTGGCATAAGGATTCTTACGTCCCTTCATTTTTGAAAAATCATATTGGTTTCTCATCTTTTTGCCTTTCGAGCATCCCAGCTGAACTTTATTTCGTCCATAATTATATTATATTGCTAATATCATTATAAAACAAGTTTTTTTAGGAAAAATTTTTTCAAAAATTACATGGGGTAGAAAATCAGCTACGAATCCATTCGACCCTGCTCTGCTAAAGCTACGCAGGGCAGACAGAACAGGCAGGGGCAGGCATTCGGAGACAAGCAAATACCCCCTGCAGTGCAGGGGGCTAACAAAACCCTTACGGTGCAAGGGACTAACGGGTTGTAAGTCCTTAATTCGCAAGGTATTGTAAAAATTTCCGCTATAAGGGGCGGCGGGATATAAACTTACAGAAAATAATCAATCAAATACGCAGGTAGTTGCGTGCAAAAACCGAAATTTTTGAAATTTTTTTTATTCCTTGCTAAGCAAGCGTTTACGAAAATTCACTCCTTAAAAAATCAGCCAAATTTCAATCAAACGTGCAGGTTCGTCCAATAGTGAGAGGCCACGTATGGCCAGAATACAGAAAACAGAATACAGAAGACAGGAGATAGAAGACGGAGAACGGACACTGCTCTGCTGAAGCTTCCGCCTTCGCTAGAGCTACGGCGGACAAGACGCAGTGCGAGGGCTGGGTTGGGGATTTACGATTTGCGATTGCCGATTTTACAAGTCACTAAACACAAAGGGAGAGAGACATCAAGATTACTGTTGAGATTCCGGATTGGCTGGAAAGGTTGATTATAAAGCCGGTACTTTTGGAGCGTCGGTTGCGTTACGGCTACGCTTTCCGCCGGATTCCTTTAACGCGGGGCAAATACGCCATTGTTGACCCGGAAGATTTTGACCGACTGAATAAATACGAATGGTACGTTTACCCCGGCCACAAAACCTTCTATGCCGCAAGGTCTTACAGGAAAAAAGACGGACGGAGAGGCAGGCTTCCTATGCACAGCCAGATAATAAAAGTCCCTGATGGTTTGTTAGTTGACCATATAAATCAAAATGGCTGGGACAATCGCAAGGCCAATCTGCGACCTGCAACTGCGGCCCAGAATTCTATCAACCGCGCCAAATACAAAGACCGTACCTACGGCTCAAAGTACAAGGGGGTTACCTGGCAATGCAAATATAATCGCTGGAAGGTACAGATTGTAACCAACCGTAAGGTAATATATCTTGGCTCTTTTAAGGATGAGGTCGAGGCCGCGAAGGCCTACGATGAGGCAGCGAGGAAATATCATGGAGAATTTGCGAGTTTGAATTTTGATACGAAAAGGCACAAAGGAACAAAGGCATGAAAAAGGCACAAAGGAACAAAGGCATGAAAAAGGCACAGAGGAACAAAGGCATGAAAAAGGCACAAAGAGGAAATTAGACACGGATAAACACTGTCTATTATTTATTAGACACGGATTGAAATAGCCACGAAGACATCCATCCTTCGCCCCTTAGGGGCTTCGGAGGACAGGCAGGCACGAATAATTAATCATTCATCAATACCTGTCCTGAGTAAAATCGAAGGAATCATTTATCCGCCGTAGGCGGACTGGTAATAAATCAAATCCCACCTGCCCTCGAATGTCGTAATCGGTGGCCCCACCAATTCCACTAACGACCAGCGACTAACCTTCCCGCCCTTCACCTCCAAATTTCTTGTTGCTCTTACCGCAATGCCAGCATAAAATCAGTGGAAATCACCTTGTATATTATTATGTTGGAAGGAATCATTAGATGAAGATGCCAAATGTAATAACTCAAACTCGTAATCCTACAAATAACTTCACATTCCGAGTACGAGCGTACCGTAAGTTAACCCCACAAGAGATGCGAGCGGCTCTTTTCCTCTGGAATCGGCAGCGAGATAAAAGACGTTCATTCAAAAATAAAACAGTGGAAGTAACTTCCATTATTGGTTATGACGAATAGACAATTTTCTGCAATAACCAGAATCGATGCCAGATTTCAAATTAAAAACTGAATTAGCCAAGACTTAACCTGATAAAATCCGCGCAATCCGCGTCTAAAAATTTTTCCCCAAGATCGCCCAACTTTCAATAAATAATTTATAACATTTATCCGCCGCTTGCCCGCCATCTGTGTGGCGGGTTTGTGTGGCGGATTTATCTGTAAAATCCACGTTTCTCTGCGAAATCTATGTCTGCAACAAAAAACAAAAAAAGACTGGAAAAAAAGTTTCGTCCGATTACAATACCGAAAACCTAAATTTTTGTTAATAATTGTAAGACCTTGTATTATGCGATTTATCCTAATCGACAAAGTGGTTTCATTAGACAGCGGCAAACAGATAAAAACAGTCAAGAGCGTGTCCTTAGCCGAGGAATACCTGGCAGACCATTTTCCCACTTTTCCGGTGCTACCGGGGGTATTACTGCTGGAAGGATTGATTGAATCAGCATCCTGGCTGGTGCGAGAGGCGGAGAATTTTGCCCATAGTATGGTATTGCTCGAAGAGGCAAGAAATGTAAAATATAAAAGTTTTCTGCCGCCGGGTGCACAGATAGAATATACTGTCCAGGCCAAGACCATCGAAGAAAACGTCAGTAGCTTTGTCGGCTTTGGTTTATCAAGCGATGAACGAATCGTAGAGGCAAAGTTTGGGTTAAGGCACTTTAATCTGACTGATGAGAATTCAGCTTTGGCAGATATAGATGCCAAGGTTATCGAAAATATGAAAAAACGCTGGAAATTATTGTGGCGTTAGAAATTGCAAAAAAGGATTCGTCCTTCGTAGCAGCGCTACTACGGAGAATAAATTTTTACAAGACTGAGAATACGGGAGGTACAATATGGCAATGAGTCGGGATGAAGTATTCGGAAAGGTTCAGGAAGTCTTAGTCGATGCTTTAGGAGTTGACGACGATGAGGTTACCGCTGAAGCGGCTTTAATGGGAGATTTAGGAGCCGAGAGCATCGACTTTTTGGACATAGTGTTTCGCTTAGAGAAAGCATTCGGAATAAAAATCCCGAGGGAGGAGTTATTCCCAGCTGAAACTCTGATGAATAATTCAGGATTTGTCAGCAACGGAAAACTGACCGAAACAGGGTTGAATGAGCTGCGGCAAAAAATACCGCATATCGACCTGTCAAAATTTGAGAACGACCCTGATATTAATAAATTAGGCAATTTGTTTACTGTAGGCGCGATTGTAAATTACTTGGAGAGCAAGCTAAAGACGGCTTAACAAGAGTAAAAATAGGTGACTGTCCCTAATTGTTCCATAATCGCTGAACCGCTACGGCACTGGTTCCCATTCATTCGCGAAGACAGCAAAATCATATAAGTCCACTATGCCGGACGTATCTTCGTAAAGGTTTGCACGTGAATCGTAGTCCGCATCGGCAGGGACGTTTAACCATGAATCGAAAAAGATAGCAGCATCCTCCAAGTCCACGTCTGAATCGCCATCGAAATCGGCAGTAAGTTTATGTAAACCATATAAATAGGCATATAGGGCCATTTTGCCCCGCATGGTTTGCTGGGGTGTAAATTCTGAATGAGCCCATACATATCTCGTATTGAAATAACCTTCAGCTTTCGGCCAATAATCGTCATAATCAGGGTAACATTTAGAAGTCATCCAGCCCGGACACCCCATAATCATGCCGCAATACCAATCGTCAGTATTCAAATAGGGTGTATGTCCGGGATGCAAGCCGGGTGTTCCATCATCTCTACCCGAAGTATAGGCATTTTCAATACTGCGCTTACCTGACAGGTTTGTTGCAGCAGTAGTCATATAAATGATATTCAGGGAATTACGTCCAAGCCCCCAGTCGGCTTCCAAGACAATGGCATTTTCGAATAAATCTTTATCCGAACCATTGTCGGCGATTGCATGGGCAACTATCGATCTTTGTACATTCTGTTCGGTCTTAAAGTATCCTGTGTTATTGTCTGTAGCCCTGCGCGTTGGCCGAGAGTTACTATAATTTGCTTCAATATTTTTAGCTTCATTAATAATAGATGCCTTCATCCTGCTGAATAAACTGGGATAATGAACAGTTCGTCGGGTTTTGAGATAACCAGCAGATGCCCAAAGCTGATTCATGTTCGAATTAGCTATAGGTGAAGTGTCTGTTGTTGCACCGCTCAATGAATTCACCATGTCTTCATAAGCAGTATTTCCCGTCAGATTATAGAGAAATGCCGCAGCCATCATTTTCAGGTCCTTCCCCCTGACTGTTCCTTCACCGACATTCTGCGTTTCATCAAGCATCTGGTCGGGCAGGCCGCAAGCGTAATTGTAAGCTGTAATCGCAGCATCGGTGTACGTATTTTTCAAACCATCCAATCCGGCAAGCATAAAACAATTAGCCAGCATGGATGCGTTTGCGGCATTTGCCCATGCTGCTATCGGCGTGTTTCCCGCCTGATAAAGGTTATTGCTGCTGTTAGGGTTGGTAAGCCCATGGCTGTATCCTTCTCCGTCGCGCAATCGAAGCCAGTAATCGACTTCGTTTCTTGCTTCATCGAGTATATCAGGGATGCCGTTGCCGCTTTCATCGATTCCCAGGTTATCATCATTCAATTTACCATCGGTAAGAATATAGGACAGCAGCATATCATAAATGTTTGAAATATGTCCCAGATGCCTGTCCCAGTCCAGCGCATCGGAATGGCCACCATAGGCATCGTTGTTCTGAGGATTGCCCGATTTTACATAGGCGGCCCAAGCGTTGGGGTTGTCCCAGACATCACCGCCTGAAAAAGTATCCCAGTCCGGGTGCCAGGGCTGCATAGTGGTTATATAAACTTTTGTATTTGACGGTGATACATTGGGAATATAAAGAGGCCGGCGCGGAACCGGTGTCATATCAAGATTGTCCTGACCAATACGCATATAAAAATAGCCAAGCGTGCTGACCCTGAACGGCTCGAAATAAACATATCTTTTTATCTCGAAATCTTCGCTGCATCCTACCCCTTCTATTGCAATGCGGTATGTTCCCGGAGTATTAAAGCCGGTAAAATCAGCTTTCCAGACATTTGATGCCGTGAGGTTGTAACCTCCTGCTTCCGTTGCGCTGTTTTTCCAAAAAGCAACAGTTCCGACTTGCTGTGTGACGGTGGTATTCACATTATATATATAAACATTATTACCAACAAACGCCGAGTAGTCACGCGCACCGCCATTTCCCATCCACATATATAAATCGACGGCTTTTATGCTGCTGTCGTTCAAATAGCCAACCAGGTTTACGTGCGCTGATTCTGACGGGCTGTTGAATATATCAAAATTAATGGTCTGGCTAAGCACATCAGAATTTGTATTTGCATTTATTTCAATGGTATAGCTATTTGCCTGCGCCAGTGAATGTGGTAATTGCAAATAAATGGTGTGCTCCATTGTATATTCGTAATGAAAGTCATCCTCTCCGACATCCCAGTCCATTTCAGCCATACCATTGAGTTTTGATTTGCGGCAGCAATTGGTTGGGCTTAAACCGGTTGGACCATAATTTGCATCATCGGTTGATTTTATGACCCAATTTGCAGCCAGGACGGCATTTGTTGTGTTAAGTGCGCTTCCATAAAGCACCACATAATTATTGGCTGTATCATGACCTGATGTATAGGCCGTGCTTCCAAGCCCGTCATCTACAAAATTTACGTCCCCATCTTTGAAGTG
>CAZOQJ010000113.1:0-8229 GCA_964581905.1 uncultured Pirellulales bacterium | reverse complement strand
ATTTATCTCGTTGCATTTGAATGTAAAAGCACTTTCGCTGAAGTTGGATATATTTGGCGCTTTGAAATGGAGCTTTTTTGGAAGCATCTTTACCCTGATGTTTATGGACATGTTTGACAGTGTCGGGACGCTGGTGGCGTGCTGTCATCAGGCGAATATGGTTGATGAAAAAGGGAAAATCAAAGGGCTGGACAGATTGCTGGGGATTGATGCTGTCGCAACTATGATAGGCGCGGTGTTGGGCACGTCGACTACCACTTCATATATCGAATCGGCATCGGGTATTGAGCAGGGCGGACGGACGGGATTGACTTCGATAGTTACGGGCGTACTGTTCCTGCTGGCGTTATTGTTTGTTCCGATTGTAAAAATAGTGCCGGAATACGCGGCGGCGCCGGCGCTTATTATGGTTGGGCTGTTTATGATGAAAGAGGTTAAGAGGATAGATTTTTCGAATATAGGCGAAGCATTTCCTGCTTTTATCATAATGGTGATGATTGCTTTGAGTTACAGTATAAGTACGGGATTGGCGTTTGGTTTTATTTCATTTGTTCTTATCAAAGTATTATCGCGTGAAGCGGGAGATATAAAGCCGGTAATGTGGGGTATTGCGATTCTGTCCGTATTATTTTTGATGCACGAACGGCTGGGCGGTATAATTGAGTATTTGAGGACCTTTGTAGGTTAGAGGGTAATGGAGAAAGTGCCATGCTAAGGAACATTGTTGTTTTAGTAATAATGCCGATATTACTGTTTTACTCATGTAAAGGCAGAGAGCAAACCGATTCTGAGGCGGCAGGAGGTAAAAAAATGGAAATTAAAATTACGAGTTCTGCATTTGCCGAAGGTGGTCTGATTCCATCAAAGTACACCTGCGATGGTTCGAATATTTCCCCGCCGTTGCAGTGGGACATGGTTCCTGAAGGTACTAAGAGTGTCGCTCTTATATGTGACGACCCTGATGCTCCGATTGGCACTTTTGTACATTGGGTATTATTCGGCCTGCCGGCTGAGGCCGGAGAGCTTGAGGAAAATATTCCACCGGATAAGACTTTGCCTAATGGAGCCAAGCAGGGAACTAACGGCTTTGGCAGGATTGGCTATGGTGGCCCATGCCCGCCGAGCGGTACACACAGGTACTTCTTTAAGATTTACGCACTCAAGACGGAGCTTAACCTGGCCGCCGGTGCCACAAAAAGTGATTTGCTCAATGCTATGGAAGGACACATTCTCGGGCAGGGACAGCTAATCGGCAAATATAAAAGGCGATAAATTCCATTGGAAAGATTACTTCTAATGTGTTCAACTTTTAGCTCGTTATATGTTGTTCGGCGACTTGATTGGCAGATTTGGGCGTTTTTTTTGAAAACCGATATGTCGAGTTGTGCATAACCGAACAGGGTTTTATGGGGAATACATAGATGGATAAAAAAGAGGAATTGATTAGTGCTGTTTTGAAACAATCACTGAAGGCCGATGGCAGAAAGAAGCTCAAGTGCATTGAGGCATTTGAGATAGCAAAAGAATTCGATGCGGAGGTTATCGAGATTGGTCGTATTTGCAACCAGAACAATATAAGAATCTGCAAATGCCAGCTTGGGTGTTTTGCATAAAAGAAATAAGGATAGAAATGTGAAAAAGTTAAGGGCAAGGTTTAAGCTTTGGCTGAGCAGTGAAGATGCTGAAGGTGCATTCGGTGACGGCAAGTGGCGGCTGCTTAAAGCGATTGATAATAAAGGGTCGCTAAATGCTGCCAGCAAAAGTTTGCGGATAAGCTATCGAAAGGCGTGGGGCGACTTGAAGAAGGCCCAGGAGGCCCTGGGGGTCAATTTAGTGGAGAAACAACGAGGCGGTGTGCTGGGCGGGAAAACTACATTAACCGGCCAGGGTGAAAAATGGGTCAAAGCTTATACGAAATTTCGCAGTGATATCGAAAAGGAAGTAGCGAAGGCATACAAAAGACATATTGCCAGGCTTGTAAAATGAAGAAAACTGTGAAGATAAAGATTACGTTTCTGCCTTGCGGGTTCAGTCTTATAGAACTTCTGGTCGTTATTTCTATTATCTCCTTACTGCTTGGTATTTTGGTGCCGGCATTAAGCCGGTCGAGAGCCATAGCCAAACAGGCGGTCTGTCAGAGCCGGCTTCGGCAATGGGGCCTGGCGTTTGAAGCTTATTCATCAGGGAATAATGGTTTTTATCCGCATATTGACGGACTTGACCGTGACAAAGATATAGCGGACCAATTCGGCTGGGTTGATATGCTGCCGCCCTTGATTGGGGAGAAATCCTGGCGTGACCATGGTTATTGGCATAAGCCGGGCAGAGACACGATATTTCAATGTCCATCCGCCAAACTCGCGCCGGATAATAGCTACAAATATAGACCGCGGAGAAGCGGTTATTTTTCCTATACAATGAACTCTTGCCTCGAACTTGACGAAAACTGCTGGCCACCCTACGGATGCAGTGGTACAGACTGGCATATGCCCAGCTTTTTGAAAACAACATCGATAAGGAATCCATATCGGATAATTCTTCTGTTCGACCAATTGCTTGATCCTGAGAAGGGTTACGGTGGCAAAATGGAAAATCCGACTGCAGGAGAGCATTGCGGCAGCTATCCCAAGGCCTTCAGCGCGCGACACGCCAGACCGGGCGGATTGTTAGGTGGTTCTATTCTCTACTGCGACTACCACGTAGAATGGAAAGAGTCAGTCTGGAAGGAAGATTGGCCGGATGGTCTGGAAGTTCCGCCTCGTGATGATTTGGACTGGTATCCCTATCCATAAAAAGGTGATAAATTTATTGTTTGATTAAGAAAAAAGGAGAAGTAAATGAAAATAACGATGATTACAGGAGTGGTGGTAGTTTCTTTATTTCTTACGATGACAAAGCAGATCTTTGCACAAGATCCGAATCTATCTATTTATGAAATTCAGTACACCACTGATGTCAACGGTGCCAGTCCACAAGATGGCAATATGGTTAATTGTTGTGGGATAGTAGTTTTCAAAGGGCCATCCTGGAAAAAACCGAAACTTGCGTTGTATGACCCAAATTATCCTTATGGATGGGGTGGTATTGCGGTAAAGGATATTAATTCGGTAGGAGCTTTTGATGATGTAAATGTTGGAGATTGGGTCTCTTTTACCAATGTGTTGGTCGAAGAGTTTAAAGGTACTACCTTTCTGCAGTATAAAGAAGAAATTGATTCTAACCTTGTTCCACTCAGCAGGAATAATCCTTTACCGAAACCGCTGGCGGTATCGGTCAACGAGATTACCGCGCCTGTGCCGGGCGGATGGAATGGCTTTGAGTTTACTGAATGGCTTGTCGCCGACCATAACTCTGAAAAATACGAGGGTATGCTGATTAAAGTTATAGATGTTAACGTTCAAGATATTGGTTACGGAAAGGGGTTTGACAATTACATACTTGAGAGCAATATTGATCCTAACCTTACCTGTTGGGCTTCAGATTATCTGAATATCGACAAAGGGGTAGGTCCAATTTATCATCCTTATGTAATAAATGGTCAACGTTTCTGTGGTGTAAGTGGCGTGCTTGAACAATACACGAGTGAGAAGGAGGGTATTTATTATGATTATTATCAATTGCTCACAACCAGCACTGAGTCTTTTATTGTTGAGCAGACCGCGGATTTTGATGATGATTGTGATGTTGACTTTGTAGATTTTACTCTTTTCGCCGGACATTGGCTGCAGAGCGGGTGCGCTGAACCGGATTGGTGCGGCGGTGCGGACCTCACGAGAGAGCAGCCCAGTGGAGTTGTTGACCTCTCCGATTTATTAATTTTTGTCCAGAATTGGCTTGAAGGCAAATAGAAGATAATATATGAATTTAAGGAAATAATTGCGGTTTGGTTTAAGGAAAGAAACAAATGAAAAAAGAATATATTTTCGGATTGCTGTTTTTCAGCGGGCTGTGGGGGATTTCGGAAGCGGGTCTTGGTGGCGCACTTTATCGAGCTAATATACCTTATGCATCTGTTGCTTTGACGGTTATCGGCTTTGTTATCCTGACTTTTGCGAGGGTCTATTTTCCTCAAAAAGGTACGGCAACACTCATAGCTGCATTGGCGATGCTGTATAAGTTTCTAAACTCCCCATTCTTTGCCTGTCACCTTCTTGGGATTCTTATAATGGGTGTCTGCTACGATGTGGTCTTCGATGTATTCAAGATGAAAAACCGGTCACTTTCTGCAGCGGTAGCGGCTTATCTCAATTATGCTTTGTTTGCTTTGATGATTACGTATGTGTTTAGATACGAACACTGGGTTCAGGGAGGTTTTGGCAAGGTCATCGAGCACATTGTAATCACAGGGGCAATGGCTGCCGTCGGCGGCGCATTATTTGTTCCCTTGAGCTTTCGTATTGCTCAGAAATTAAAGGCAAAATTCGCTATGCCGTTTAGGTTGGAATTTCAGATAGCTGCCGGAAGTATATCTCTGGTAACGACGGTATTGTGGGTGTTCGGTATAACTATGTATTTCTTATCATAGATTGCTGCTGATGGAATCGATACGGAACAAGCTGATTTTGTGGACGGGGGCAAGGCACAGCGGCAAGACTACGAGCGCTGTCGAACTTGTAGAGAAGGTACGTAACGAGGGATTCGAAGTTTGTGGGCTGCTGTCGCCTTGTGTGCATTTTGAAGGAGAATTGGTCGGGTATGATGTGCTCGACTTGCGAACTAATCATCGGGCTCCATTGGCAAGGTGCAAAACGAGCAATAGTTATGCAGGGCCGTTTAATTTCATCACCGAAGGGCTCAAACTCGGCAATTCTGCGCTAAGCAAAGAGGTTGTCGAACCGGCTGACCTTGTGATTGTCGATGAGTTCGGAAAGTTGGAATTAAAAGGGCAGGGCTGGCGCAAGAATGTAGATTCATTGTTGATTTTATGTGATGCCATAATATTACTTGTCGTTCGCAGAGAATTGGCTGATGCAGTTCGGCAGTTGTATGCGAAATTCGGTTGTCGAGAGCTTGCCGCGACTGATGTAGATTCTATCGACGAAGTTATCACTATGCTCATAAATCGTCGTTGCCATGTTGAGGGACAAAATGTTCAGGCTTGATGGGATGCTGATGATTGGTTCAGCCGGAGCAAATGTCGGCAAGACGGAATTGGCCTGCGCACTAATAAAGAAATTCAGCAATGGACTTGGCCATCCCTGTCGGGAAAGTAGGGATATCGTTGGAATAAAAGTTACTACGATAAAGGCCAAGGACGGCCAGTGTCCTCGCGGAGGTCGAGGTTGCGGAGTTTGCTCATCTTTAGAGGGGGATTTTTGCATTACAGAGGGGACCAATAAGGCTTCGGGTAAAGATACGGGCAGATTATTGGCTGCAGGTGCAAGCAAAGTTCTTTGGCTGCGTGTTTTAAAGGCACATCTGGATGAAGGCATAAAGGCCTTGCAGAATATAATCGGGCCCGATGCGGTTTCGATTTGTGAATCAAATTCGTTGCGGGAAGTGGTTGAGCCGGGACTTTTTCTTATGGTCAAGGGTAATAATGACAAGAGCTGGAAAAGTTCGGCTGACGAGGTTAAAAAATATGCAGATAAAATTGTTGTTTCAGATGACGATGGATTTGACCCCGTTAGAGAATCCAAAGACAGAGAGAAAACAAAAAACAAAAAACTCTATAACGGGGTTGATTTTGACCTTAACCGAATCAAACTGATAAATGGCAAATGGAAGATGCAGGAGAAAGCAACGGCGGTAATTATGGCAGGTGGGGCCAGCAGCAGGATGGGCGTTGATAAGAGTATGCTGGCGATTGATGGCCGGCCTATGATAGAGAGAATATCTGAGCAGCTTCGCGGAACATTCGACCAGATACTTATAAGCGCAAATGAAGCGGATAAATATATCCATCTTGGTTTCGAGGTTGTCCCTGACAAGGTGCCGGGTCAGGGGCCTTTGATGGGAATAGCCTCGGCTATGGAAGCTTCTTCTAATGAGCTTAATTTTGTGGTAGCCTGTGACATTCCGAATATAGACATCAGATTTGTCAGAAGAATGCTTGCGGAAGCTGAAGAGAATGACATAGTTGTTCCAGAGACCAGAGATGGAAAATACGAACCACTGTTTGCGGTGTACAATAAGAGCGCTCTTGTTGCTATAAACGAGGTGCTCTCATTGGGAGGACGTAAAATAAGCGATGTATTTGGTCGGTGCAGGGTCAAATATACTGAGCTGCAAGCAGAGCGGTTGGTGAATCTTAATACAAGGGCTGAATATGAAGAATTTCAGGTCAGGAGCAGCGCATAATGGCTCATGATGGATTGTGGGAGCAGCTTTTAGGACTCGACCGGCATAAAACTGCGGAAAGAGCAATGTGCCAATATCTAACTAATCCTGAACGTTATATAATAAAGATGCTTAATACTGAGTATATTGTCAGCCTTTTAGACCGGCAGATTTATTCTCAGCGGGGGTCATCACGAGAAAATGCAGATTTTCTGGAACAGCTTTGCGTTCTTGCATACCTGATAAATGCTCAGGATTTGCCGCTGGCAGATAAACTTGTCAAAGCAGAGGCCCTGCCGGGCGGTCAGTTTTTCTTCAGGGGACTGCTCAGGGGACTGCATAGTTTGCCTACCGGAAAATTAGAGAAGGCATTTGGAGATTGTCCGGAGGTTTTATATGAAATTATCGAGCAGTTTGATGCTGAACGTTGTGAGTTTGGTGAAGCTTCAATCCGGTTATATGTGTTGCCTCGTGTGCCGTTGACAATAGTGATTTGGGGTAAAGATGAAGAATTTGATGCCAGGGCATCGATACTATTCGACCAGACCGCGGCAACGCAATTGCCATTGGATGCCTTGGGAACGGCTGTGAATTTAGCCGTTGAGGCGTTAGTAAAGGCCGTTACAGGGGGTAATTGAACCGTCAAGGCGGGTGGTTTCGACCCTATTGTGCCAGTGAACACTTCTTAACGAATGGCGTATAAATAAGCGATTTTGAAGGTCTTGTGCCGATTCAAAAAAAATGATGCATATTTAGGACTCTTCTTGACAAATCTATAAATAAGTATTAAAAAGTATGGTTTACGGTTTGACCGGAACCAGCATTGTTAACAGATGGAGTTTGCACGGTCATGATAAAGGACCGTTTCTATATTTGATGTTGGGCGTGAAAATAGCAATTGGTGGTAAAGGGGGCGTAGGTAAGACCGCAGTTTGTGCTGTCTGGGCGCAGCTATTTGCCGAGGATGGATTTGACGTTCTGGCTATCGACGCCGACCCAAATACGAACCTTTCTTTGGCTTTTGGAATACCCGGCGAGCAAAGTCCGGAGCCGCTTATCAAGATGAAGGAGTTAATTGCTGAGCGTACCGGCAGCGGAAAAGATGCGGTGGGGTCGTATTTTAAGCTGAATCCCAAGGTCAGTGATTTGCCGCAGAGGTACTGGCTTGAGGCAGGGAAAGTGAAATTGCTGGTTTTGGGTGGTATTACTCAGGGAGGAGCCGGTTGTGCGTGCCCGGAAGGTGCATTTTTAAAGGCGCTTCTTACACATACGATACTGCAAAGACAGGAGATGGTCCTGGTAGATTTGGCGGCTGGTGTTGAGTTTATGGGCAGAGCGAGCGTTCAGGGGATTGATGCGCTTGTTGTAGTTGTTGAACCGGGGGGCAGAAGTATTGAAACGACTAATAATATGGCAAGAATGGCCAGAGAGTTGGGAATAAGAAATGTAGCAGCAATTGCCAATAAAATTAATAAGGCCGACGAGACGAATTTAATAAAGTCTCAATTGAAAGATATAGTTATGCTGGGAAGTGTACCATACAACCGGTCTGTTCAGGAAGCGGACCTGGAACGTAAAGCGGTAATTGGAGCTGATGCGGAATTTGTAAATCAATTACGAGAGGCAAAGGATGCGTTGATGGATTTAATAGTTCCACATATTGATTCTGTGGTTGGTGATAAACGGTTTGGCTGATTGTTCTGGAGATGAAGATGGATAAAGTCATAATAATAGATATCGAGAGATGTTTAGCGTGCAAAAGTTGTGAGATTGCTTGTGCCATAGCACATTCCAAGTCTAAGGTGCTTGAAGAGGCGGTGACAGAGTCGCCGAGGCCTCAGCGGATGGTAACGGTCGAGCCAGTGGGCGAATCCGGAGTACCCATTCAGTGCAGACACTGTGAGGCGGCACCCTGCATTGAGATTTGCCCCACGGGTGCGATTCAGCGCT
>CAZOQJ010000112.1:0-8463 GCA_964581905.1 uncultured Pirellulales bacterium | reverse complement strand
ATTATGGCACATAAAAAAGGACAGGGCTCTTCGAGAAACGGCAGAGACAGTAATCCTCAATACAGAGGCGTAAAGCTGTTTGCCGGCCAGAATGTTACTGCCGGCTCAATCATTGTCCGCCAGTGCGGAACGAAATTCTTCCCTGGCAGCAATGTCGGCATAGGCAGGGACTATACGCTATTTGCCACCGCAGATGGACAGGTGCGTTTCCAAGGCCGAAAAATCCACGTCGTCTGACAGGAAATAGAAACAGTAAAGTTAAAAAGGATGGTTTTTACCATCCTTTTTTTACATCAAAATCAAGCCAGATGCCGAATTAGCTATATCAAGGTCCAAACCTTTATAAATTTTTGTCATTTCTGAACGAAAAAGCTGGTTTTAGGTCAAATATTCGGAAAAAACGCTGTTTTTGGGAAGATTGCCTAAAAAAACAAGGAAATTCACTTTTTTTTGGTAATTTGGGCATTTTCCCCTTGACAATGCCCCGTGGGATACAGTAATATAGGCAAAGTAAACAATGTAGGTAAGTTCATAATATGTCGTAATTTGAACTTGCTAAGGTGATGAGTGAGTGTGATGGAAAGCAGGAGAATAGGGTTTCTTTTGCTTGCCACTGCCTTTTGCTCATCTGATGGATTTTAGATTTCTTAGGACGAGTAGATGATTAGAAGGTTTGTTGTCTTTACAGTTTGTGTACTAATGGCGCTACCCTGTTCTGTAATGGGTATGCTTGATGTACCTCAGGTTGAACTTGCCTGGACTGGGAATGGGGATGGCGGTGGTGTTTGGAATTCTAATTACTCACCGAATGATGTTACAACAAACGGCGACTGTGAATATTACCTTGATGATGCGCGGGAAGAAGTTAATAATTTCATGGCTAATTGGCACCTGACTTACAGTCCTGACCCTTATGTGATTGCCGCAGTAGGTGTGACCAATAAATCAAGTGTAACACAGACGTTCACCCTTGTTGTGACCACCCCCGTAAGTCCGCCAATTACCACGAATACGTTGTATGGTGGTTCCATGAGCGGTTCTTTCACGACAGGTCCGGGTGGTGGTACTTTGTCAACTGCCAGCCCTGACCCGCTTTATTACGGTTTGATTGATAGTGTCGGCCTACTGTCGTTGTATCCTGACCCTTCATCCTGGACAACAACTACAGGTGGAACAATATCCATACTGGCGGTTAGTGCAGGTTTACCACCTTCACTGCCCAACGGACCTATTTCGACCGACATAAGTATACAGTTCAAATTCACACTCACGCCGGGAGACGCTGCGGCTTTTACCGGCTACTTCGAGGTTACTCCTGAGCCGGCGACAATTTGTCTGCTTGGCCTCGGTGCTTTGGGTCTGCTTAGAAAACGCAGAGCGTAAGCTCTGAGAGAAAAGTTAGCATTATAAACTCAATGGCTATGAGGAACCTCATGGCCTTTTTTATTTACTTTTCAATACCGCCTGCCGAAACTTGGCCTGCAATTATTACTTAACGATACTTGCCATATAGAAGTATAATGTGTCCGTTAAAGTGTTGGATTTATTTTAAAAATGGTGTTGACCGGTTAGACTGATGTTTATTGATGAGGCGAAAATCTGGGTCAAGGCCGGAGACGGCGGCAGTGGCTGTGTGAGCTTTCGCAGGGAAAAATTCATTCCTAAGGGCGGCCCTGATGGCGGTGATGGCGGCAAAGGAGGCGACGTCTATTTCGAGGCGGTGGAAAACCTCGATACCTTAATGGATTTTTCCGGCAGACATCACTGGCAAGCTCAGAACGGCCAGCCCGGCTCAGGTAACAACAAACACGGTGCTAATGGTCAGGACCTTGTAATTGAAGTCCCGCCTGGCACCCTTATCTACGATGTCGATTTGAACCTGCTTCTAAAGGACCTCAACGATGTTGGAATGAAGGTATGCATATGTCGCAGCGGAAAGGGCGGCAGGGGCAATAAGGCCTTTGCAACGGCAACCAATCAAACTCCACGAAGCGCTGAAACCGGCAAAAAAGGCCAGGAAAGAAATATCCGGCTCGAACTTAAACTCATCGCCGATGTCGGTTTGGTTGGTATGCCGAACGCAGGCAAAAGCACATTGATTTCCCGCTGCTCAGCCGCAAGGCCGAAAATTGCCGATTATCCGTTCACCACGCTCGAGCCGGTGCTCGGCATTGTCAGGTTAAGCGACTTCCGCAGGTTTGTTATGGCCGATATACCGGGTTTAATTGAGGGTTCTCACAAAGGCGCAGGGCTTGGCATCGAGTTTCTTCGCCATATCGAAAGAACTCGCATTATTGTCCATATTCTTGATATAATGCCTGTAGATGGCTGCGATCCCGTGGATAATTATAAAGCTATTCGCAGTGAATTAGAACAATTCAGCAAAGAGCTCGCTCAAAAACGTGAAGTCATAGTTGCAAATAAGATAGACCTCGACCCGGATGGCAAGGCAGTTGCAGATTTGAAAAAAAAGCTGAGAAAAACAATTTGCCCAATCTCAGCAGTTACCGGAAAAGGGGTAAAAGAGCTGAGCGAGCTATTGTGGCAAAAAGTTAAAGAAGTTAAAGGTGCAAAAGAGCAATAAAACATGAACATAATCGCAGTAGATATCGGCAATACGAATATCAACATCGGGCTTTTCTTCGACGGTGAAGAACAATTCATCAAGTCCTTTCCTGGGCAGCGGCGGGAAGAATTGATAGATTGTCTCAAGACCGCATGGGAGAAAATCCCCATCGCTGAAAGCTCCAAAGAAAAAAAACGAGATGGCGTAATTGTCATAAGCAGCGTAAAACCCGCCTGGACCAAGTTGGTTGGGGAAATAGCTAAGGAAAATCTCGACGAGAAGATATACGTCATTGGCAAAGACATCCCCTTGCCGATGACTTTATGGGTGGATGAACCGGATAAAGTCGGTACCGATAGAGTCGTCGCAGCCGCAGCGGCTTATGATGTGGTTGAAGATGCAGTAGTTGTTGCCGATTTTGGAACAGCCGTTACCATCGACCTGGTTGACCAGCATGGTATTTTCCAGGGAGGCGTAATCTGTCCGGGCTTTGAAATCAGTGCGCGGGCCCTGAAGGAAAATACCACACAACTGCCGAATATCAAGGTCACAAAGCCCAATGCTCCTTACGGCAAAAATACTGCCGACGCAATTAATTGCGGCTTGTATTATTCCATCATCGGTACGCTTGAAGAGGCCGTCAGACGCTATGCTGAGCATATCGGCAGATGGCCGCAGACAGTAATTACCGGCTCCGCGGCCAAAACCATAAGGGACGACTGTGAGTTCATAGACAACTACGCACCTAATCTTGTCGTAAAGGGCATCGTCCTGGCATATCAAAAATATATCGAGGAAAAATCAAGGTAGGGTACATACTCACGTGCTTGCTAAATCATCTATGAGTGCATTCGCTGCGGTAATGACCGGCAAAGGGACCGGTGCAATAGCGACGGTTCAGGTCTTCGGTGATTTGGCCGAAACTATTATCAAAAAGATATTCAAGCAGGTTATAGCAAAACCGCCAATTTTCAAATCTGGCAAAATCCTGCTCGGAACGATTCACGATGGCACTGAGGCAATCGACCAGGTTATAATCGGCTGCGAAGGGCCTGACAATTTTGCCATACACTGCCACGGTAATCCGCTCATCGTTGAGATGATAGTGCAGCTACTCGTAAAAAATGGGGCTGAACTTCTTACTTCCGAACAGCTTCTGGCCAAAATACTATCGACGCAGAAAAATCTGAATGTAATCGCTATCGAAGCCAAACTGACCCAGCCAAAGGCTAAAACGTTACAGGGCACCAAATTAATCGCAAACCAAATCGACGCCGGCCTGAGTAAAAAAATAGAACAATGGCAGAAAAACATAAATAAATTGTCATTTGGTGAAATTTCAGCCGAAGCTGAGGAGATACTTAAAAATAGCCAAACGGCAAAACTGATTATATTCGGCTGCAAAATTGCCATAGTTGGCCCGCCGAACACCGGCAAAAGCACACTGCTCAATTTCCTGGCAGGTCGGCAAAAAGCAATTGTAACTGACATAAAAGGCACAACCCGCGATTGGGTCAGTGCCCAATGCCGGATAGACCCACTGTTCGTAGAGTTAATCGACACCGCAGGGCTTGATGCCTGCCCGCCGAAGCCTCGGCGAAGGCGGGAAACTCCTGATGATGTTATTGAAGAAGTATCTCAGCAAAAAAGCGTTGAGGTTCTACAGCAGGCCGACATTGTTTTGCTCGTTCTGGATAACAGCCAAACTATAGAGCGGCTTGGTGAGCATCTAATTGAAAAAATTAGTAGTAAAAAAGTCCTGACTGTTCTGAATAAATCCGATTTACCCCCGAGATTTGATGCTGGTAAGCTACCTCGAAGTTTAAGTAACACCGTGCAGATAAGTGCCAAATATGGAAACGGCATCGAAGAACTCTGTGAAAAAATCCGGCAAATATGCGGTGTTGCTGATTTCGATTTACATAGTCCGGTCTGTTTCACAAACCGGCAGGAAACCCTCCTCAAGCAGTTCAAAGACGCCAAATCCACCCAGCAGGCGGCTTCAATCATATCAGAGTTGTTAAACGGCCGCCTTAGTGTATAATTGGCGCTATGGCCGCGATAAATGAAAAACTAACGCCTGCGATGAAGCAGTTTCGCCGGTTCAAGCAAAAGTACCCCGACTGCATACTGTTTTTTCGCATGGGCGATTTCTACGAGACCTTCTACGAAGATGCAAAGACGTGCTCGAAGGTTTGCGGCCTGGCTCTTACCAGCAGAAGCAAGGGCAACAATCCCATCCCGTTAGCAGGCGTACCGTATCACGCGGTCGAAGGATACTTGAAAAAAATGCTACAGGCCGGCTATAAAGTCGCCGTATGCGAGCAGGTCGAGGATCCAAAAACTGCGGTAGGCGTTGTAAAGCGTGATGTTGTTCGAGTTGTTACCCCCGGCACACTTACCGACGATATCCTGCTCGACGCCAAAGAGGACAATTTCCTCTGCGCGGTCAATCTTGGCAACAAGGCCAATGCCGCAATTAGCTGGGTTGATATCTCAACCGGCCATTTTTCCGTTCAAAGACTGCCTGAAAATAAGCTGCTTGATGAGTTGCTGCGATTGTCACCTGCAGAGTGCCTTTTGCCCGACAGACGCGGCGAGCTATTTGAAGCAGAGATGAAAAAACTTGCAAGAGACATCACCCAGCTCACAAGCGCCATCATAACGGAACGGCCTGCCTGGTATTTCGACCCATACCAGTCAAGGCAGCGTCTGCTAAAGCATTTCGGCACCGCAACACTAGAGGGCTTCGGCATCAGTGACGATGACGATGGGCTTATCCCCCCTGCCGGTGCCATCATCGAATACCTGAACGAAACTCAAAAGACCACGCTTGGGCACATACAGAATTTGAAACAAGTCGAGCGACAAAAATTTCTGCAAATCGACCCGACTTCTCTTCTCAGTCTTGAAATCCTGCGGACCATTCGCACCGAGAGCAAGGCCGGCTCGCTGCTGGACTGCCTCGACGAAACAATAACCGCTATGGGCGGCAGGATGCTAAGGTACTGGTTGTGTATGCCGCTGTGCGACTTAGGCGCCATAGAGCTGCGCCAGGACGCCGTCGCAGAATTAAAGCAGACCGATAGCCAGTTAGCCGACATTCGCAAATTGCTTTCTGCAATAGCCGACACCGAGCGAATCGCAGCGCGTATCAGTACATTTCGCGCAACTCCGAGGGACCTGCTCGCCCTGGCAAGCACATTACGGCAGATACCAAAACTAAAAGAAACGCTGCAGCAATTTTCAGCAGACCTCCTCGTTCAGCTTGCCGGCCGATGCGACAGTATGGACGAATTAGCGGATTTGCTCGAATCTGCGATTCGGCCGGACTGCCCTTCGCATCTTCGCGATGGCGGCGTGATTAAAGCCGGATTTTCCGAAGAGCTTGACCGGCTGCGCTCGATTTCCAAAGACGGCCAAAGCTGGTTGCGGAACTATCAGAAACACGAGGCCGAGCGTACCGGCATCGCAAATCTGAAAATCGGTTACAACAAGGTCTTCGGCTACTATATCGAGGTAACTCATTCATCGGCTGATAAAGTCCCCGCTGACTACGTTCGCAAGCAGACTATCAAAAATGCGGAGCGTTACATCACCGAGCAGCTCAAAGAATACGAAACTCAGGCACTAAGCGCTGATGAAAAGGCGCTCGAATTGGAGCAGAAGCTTTTTGAGGACATCCGCCGACAGGCCGCTCAGTATGTAAGCCGGCTGCAGGCCCTCGCCGATACCGTTGCCCAGTGCGATTGTCTTTCTGCCTTTGCGTATCTTGCGAAACGGCGAAACTATATCCGCCCAAAATTAACCAACGGCACTGAGCTTATTATCAATGAGGGCAAACATCCCGTCTTGGCTGAATTGCTCGGCTCGGAATTTGTGCCCAACGATATCGAGCTTGGCAGTAATACCGGCCTGTCCCGAGCGAAGCCTGCCCTGAGCGAAGCCGAAGGGCCGAGGGGCGACATCTTGCTTGTAACTGGGCCGAATATGAGTGGAAAGAGCACCTATATAAGGCAGGTCGCCCTTCTGGTTTTGATGGCCCAGACCGGCTCATTTATTCCTGCCAAAGATGCAGAGTTAGGAATTGTCGATAGAATCTTCACCCGCGTCGGCGCTTCCGATGAATTGGTTCGGGGCCAATCTACTTTTATGGTTGAGATGACCGAAACTGCAAATATCCTGAATAATTCAACTGGTAAATCGCTTGTCATACTCGACGAAGTCGGCCGGGGTACAAGCACCTATGACGGCCTGGCTCTCGCCTGGGCGATTACTGAGCACATCGCAAACAAGCTCAAGTGCAGAACGCTCTTTGCTACGCACTATCACGAGCTGACGGAATTGGCGGAATTATTTACGAACGTTAAAAATTGTAACGTTGCCGTTCGCGAATGGGCCGACGAGGTCGTCTTTTTACACAAGATTCTACCCGGCGGAACTGACAAGAGTTACGGCATCCACGTTGCGAAACTTGCCGGCGTGCCGAAACCCATCCTCGAACGCTCTAAGGAAATTCTGGAAGAATTAGAGAGCGCTTTCCAAAAAGAAGCCACCGGCTCACATTTATCAAAACACAAAACAAAAGAGCCGGACAAAGACACTTTGTTTGTAGAGAGACATAAGAGCGTGCTTGAGAAGCTCGCCTCAACCGATATCAATAATCTAACACCGCTCGAAGCAATAAATCTGCTGAATCAAATCAAAAACGAAATTGACGAAATATAACGCATTAGCTGTGACTTATCCCTTGAGGATAAATCAGATTTCCCTTTTTGTCGAATAATATCTTCAATAGATCAGCAAAATAAATGTTAAATAATTCTTTAAGTGTCTCGTTGTTTTGTTTAACTATCTTTTTCCACTTTCGCCTAATGTTTCTATATTCGAGCTCATAAAGATCAGGGAATTGCTCGAAAAAATCCATACAGCCAGTTTGTAATAATGACTCAAGCATACTTAGCCGCTCGAGATATTTATCTGTATATCTTAAATGATGAACATGACTACCTCTAGTTTTTGTTATTTTGCTTAGGGTGTTATATACCATCTCGATTATTGGTTTGGTTGATTCTAGTATTTTCTGATGTCGTTTATCTTCTCTGTATAGCTTACCAATTTTTCCCAAGTACGCGACCAATCTCTTCTCTATAATATACATTTCATTCATATAGTTTGAAATATTGTAATGAAGATTTCGAACCTTCGATATATTGTCTTTCGAGTATGGAAATCGTCCAATATAAACTTCAATATCCTTTAGGATTATATAAGAATTGTGAATTTCAATAAATCTATAGAATACTTCACGCAAAAAGAGGTCCTTTTGTGATAGATTTCTATCTACCACTCTTTTACCTTCGAGGTCAAACAAATCATTCCAAAGAGTTTGTCCCAATTCCTTCATATGTTGCTCCACTATCGGCCCAATAATTGCTCGAACCTCTTGAAAAAGGTAAGATTGAAATTTATCGAAGGCATCCATGATTTATCCTAAACGGCTAACCACAACGTCTATTGCTCAATGCAGGAATTATGTTTATTAATATTAATGTGTCTTTCAAGAAAGAACCTGTCAAACGAAAAAACCGTCCAAATGCCCAGCCTTTTCAATTTATTATTGACTATTGATTATTTGTTTTTCTCTGCGGGCTCAGCGTTCTCCGCGGTTAAATTGCGGCAGAGTGGCCGGCTAAGGCTCCTGTTGACCAGCACATCTGGAGATTATATCCGCCGCAGGGGCCATCAACATCGATTACCTCGCCGGCGAAAAACAGGCCCGGACAAATCTTCGATTCCATCGTCTTCGGCTCAATTTCGGTAACACTTACCCCGCCGTGTGTAACCGTCGCCTCATTTATTGGCCGAGTGCTTACAACAGAAATCGGCAGGGCCTT
>CAZOQJ010000111.1:0-8507 GCA_964581905.1 uncultured Pirellulales bacterium | reverse complement strand
CTCCTGGAACCTGGCTAAATTAGAGGTAAACGACACTGATTACACGAACACATTCGCCTTTACTTCCAGTTTCCCTGCGAAGATAGACGGCGTATGGTACATCTACTACAATAGTTCTGTTGGTTGGGGTCACTTTGAGCTTAATAACTGATGCTTTTTCCCGTGATGTGATTTTGTTGTAGAAAGGTAAATAGGCCGCCCGCTGATGAAAGTGGGCGGCCTATTCTTATCAGCTTTTTCAACCTTCTACCAACTCTTTTTCTTACGAGGAAAATACAAAAAATCATCATAGGAAAGATTTTTTAGTTGAAATTCGTGGCAAATTAATGGATGATAATAGAAGAACCGAGTGGACACATAATATCTGAAGAGTAGCTTGCTGGGGGGAATCAACGCGAAAACTCTTATCAAGGAAGCGGATTACACGACCGTTAATGGAGTAACGTAAAAGAAACTCCACATGAGTAGGTTGAAGCAAATTGTCTTTTTTGCTTCAAAATTGATTCGTCATATCTGCAGGAGGGTAGGCCGCAGCCATCCCGTGAAAAGCAATAAAGCAATCCCTTTGATGAGACTTTTTGTACAGGCCGCATAGATGATGTAGGTGATATAGGTGATGTATTTATCTATAGTCATGCTTTTTTCAACATTCCGATGCTATTTTGGGTCAGAATTATTATAAATCGTTGTGGCTTTATGCCGATATCGTTTTTATCCCACCTAATCAATGAGGGGTTTTATCAGCACACTACATCTGTTTTATAAATGCTTTTTACAAGCATTTTTAGAGCCAAGATGGACAGCAGGAAAGGGGGTGCGAATGGAATAAACAAGGTAATTAGAATGCTAACTTAACAAAGAAATTTGGGGGTAATAAAATGAAACATCTAACTTACTTAATTGCAGTCTTGGCATTACTTGCTGTGGGCCAAACTGCGTATGCACAGTGCACATGTGCTGCAGGATGTGACTCAAGGACTACCGTACCAGCTGGTTTCAGCTATGGCGGAGATGGTGAGTTCTGCTGGGAAGCAACTGAACTTGGTGCTTACGCACAATCATGGGGCTGTGATGTATTGGAGATAACCGGAGTTGATTACACGAATACATACGTCCCCACTGGTGATTTGCTTAGAGACGCAAGTGGCAAATACTACATTTATTACAAAGCGGGTGCGAATGGCAGCTTTCACAGTGCAGGTGACAGCATTGTCGGTTGTTGCCCCGGAGGATGTAATTCACGCTGGTGCACCTGCGAACAGTACGGCGATATAGAGTTCGATGGTTTCAATCTTAACAACAATACGTGGGGCGCTACAGAAGGCAGCCAGTGTATATGGGCGGATTCTTACGATGACTGGGGTGTCCATGCCGAATTTCCCGAGACCAGTGGCGTCAAGTCCTATCCGCGCGTCGGTAAGCACTTAGACACGAATGTCAGCCAGCTGGGTGGCTGCACAAGCAGTTTTAACGTCAGCGTGCCTTCCAGCGGGTCCTTCTGCACTGCTTACGATATCTGGGTCCCCAGCGAAGTTATGATATGGATGAACAAAAACGGTGCTGTTGGCCCTATAGCAGAAGGTTGGGATGACCAGGGCAATCCAATACCGAGTGCGACGGACGTAACCGTAGGCGGCCATACATGGGATGTCTACCATGGCGGCAGCAACGTTGTTTCCTTTGTCAGGCAAGGCAATACCAACTCGGGCACTGTTGGTATCGGGGCTATCCTTAACTGGATTAAGAACCAAGGCTGGATCGGAGATGGTCCTGTGGGGAGTCTCGAGTTCGGCTTTGAGATTACATCAGCCCCTGGCGGTTTGAACTTCACCCTGAACGATTATTCTCTCTCAGTCGGTGGTGGCACAACAAGCACAACGACAACCGCAGCCACCACAAGCACAACCACAACCGCGGCAAGCACGAGCACAACCAGCACAAGCACCACGACAACCGCAGCCACGACAAGCACAACCACCACCGCAGCCACAACAACAACCACAGCGGCAGCCGGAGAGTTCACGGCTTACTATTGTGACGTTGACAGCATGTCATCTTCGCTTCCGATGACTGTCGGGGGCAACCTGAACTCGAGGACTGAGGCGACCAGCTCTCAATACAGCGCTATAGCAAGCTCTGACAACAGTCGATGGACAACATCAGACCCGGGTTCTCGCGACGAGGTTTTCCTCTGGTTGGAAAATCCCGTCACTGAGAGCGGCATCACCAGTGTTGACCTTACCTTTGAAGGATACCTCAGCAACTCTTCCGCAACGTTCAGCATATGGGCTCGAAACGTGACTAACGGCACATGGGACCAGATAGGCACTACTCAGAGCATTTCTACGGGTTCGGATGGAACAATTACTCGAAGCATAACTTCGAACATTTCCAACTATGTATCCGGTGAAACGCTAATTTGGGGCGTTTACGAAAGCACATCCTCACAAAGTCTGAACATTGACTATGTGAATGTGGTTGTTAACACCGGTGGTACAACAACGACAACTGCTGCTACTACAAGCACAACCACAACTGCTGCAACAACCACGACAACCAGCGCCACAACCACAACAACTTCTGCCACAACGACGACAACCGCAGCAACAACCACAACAGCGGCTGCCGGCTGCACATGTGATTCGGGATGCGATGGTAGTAGTAAATCAGTTCCATTTAGCCAGAATGGAGCAGGTGAATACTGCTGGTACACAACCTCCTCACTTAATAATATAAATTCCTGGGGCATGGATAAAGTGGAGATAAATAATCAGGATTACACGAATATATGGTCCAATAGTTTCCCTGCTAAAATAGACGGCAAATACTACATTTACTACAAGGCTTCTGTTAGTTGGGGACACATTGAAGCTAACTAAGCTGATAAATCTTCCCGTGATGTGATTTTGCCGTAAAAAGATTTTTGAATGGCCGCCCGTTGATGAAAGCGGGCGGCCATTCTTTTAGTTTTCTAAACCTTCCACAAATGCTTTTCGTTGCTTAAATAGTTTTTGGTAATAACCACACACCTGCCAAGTTGGCGTTCTACCTCCCTTTTTCATGCCAAAATTGGCATTTTACCAGCTTTTCCAACTGAAAAATAACGTTACCAATGTAAATTTTACTCGTCATATCTCCTTGTAAACAAAATACTTACGACTAATTGCACAATAATAACCCCCTGCCCTATAAAAGCTGGCATAATCTTTGCATATTTGATATAAATTATTGATTTATTGAAAATAAAGACCAAAAATGGATGTGTAAAACAATTGTAAGTAATTATTTAGCAAAAGGTTAGCAATTTTGTAGGAGGCAAGCAATTATGGCAGTAAAACAATTGTCATTTGAATCCGACGCCAGAGCCAAATTATTGGCTGGCGTCGAAAAACTCGCATCAGCCGTTAAGCCAACCCTTGGCCCAAGAGGCCGAAACGCAATTCTCGACAAAAGCTGGGGCGGACCAACCGTAACTAAAGACGGCGTCACCGTTGCCGAGGAAGTCGAGCTTATCGACAAAGACGAAAATCTGGGTGCCAAACTGGTAAAAGAGGCAGCAAGCAAAACCTCTAAAATCGCCGGAGACGGCACAACAACCGCCACTGTCCTCACGGAAGCCCTTTTCAAAGAGGCATACAGAAACCTTGCAGCAGGTGCAGATGCTATGGCGCTGGCTCGCGGTATGCACAGAGCAGCTAAAGCCGTTACTGACAAACTTGTCTCGCTGGCAAAGCCAATCGATATTACCAAAACCGGGGATATAATAAATATCGCCTCGGTATCAGCTAATAACGATGCAAAAATAGGAAAAATTATGGCTGAGGCCTTCCAGCGAGTAGGAAAAGACGGGGTTATTACGGTCGAGGAGGGTAAAAGCTTCGAGACAACTGTCGAGTTTGTCGAGGGAATGCAGTTTGACCGCGGCTACCTTTCGCCCCATTTCGTAACCAACCAGGATAATATGGTCTGCGAGCTGGAAAAACCGTATATTCTTGTCCACGAAGAGAAAATCAGTAATGTTGCCAAGCTCGTGCCGATACTCGAAAAAACCGCAAAAAATAAAAGGCCGCTGCTGATTATTGCAGAAGATGTCGAAAGCGAGGTATTAGCGACGCTTGTAGTCAACAAACTAAAAGGCGTTCTGCAATGTGCAGCGGTAAAGGCCCCCGGTTATGGCGACCGCAGAAAAGCAATGCTTTCCGACATTGCAATCCTGACAGGCGCAGAGCCGATTTTCAAAGACCTCGGAATCGACATGGAAAACATCAGTATCAGGCAGCTCGGCCAGGCCAAAAAGGTAACTATCGACAATGATAATACAATTATCATTGAAGGCGCAGGCAGCCAGGAGGCTATCAATGGCCGAATCAAACAGATAAAGGATGAGATAGAAGTTACAACAAGCGATTATGACCGTGAGAAGCTCCAGGAGCGACTGGCCAAGTTGACCGGCGGCGTCGCTCAAATCAATGTCGGGGCGGCAAGCGAAGCAGAAATGAAAGAAATTAAAGCCCGAATCGAAGATGCTCTGCACGCAACAAGGGCGGCTATCGAGGAAGGTATAGTTCCCGGCGGAGGTGTGGCGCTCATTCGTTGTTCGGATGCAGTTAAGAAATTGAAACTCGAAGGTGATGAGCAAACCGGCGCTGATATATTAGCCAAAGCTCTGAATATGCCCTGCTACTATATCGCTTACAACGCAGGGGCTACGCCGAACCTTGTAGTTAACAAAGTTTCAGAAGGCAAAGGCGGCTTTGGTTATAATGCCAATACAGACAAATACGAAGACCTTGTCGAAGCCGGCGTTATCGACCCGGTGAAAGTAACACGAATTGCTCTGCAAAACGCGGTAAGCATAGCTGGCTTACTGTTGACGACAGATTGCCTTATTAGCGAAAAACCCAAGGAAAAAGAAGAAATGCCACCTGGCGGTATGCCACCGGGAGGCGGCTATGGCGGCGGTATGGGCGGCATGGGTGGCATGGGTATGATGTAACACCATCTGTTCGAAACCGGAACCCAAATTTGACAAGGAAGCAAATAGATGAGTAAAAAAGCAATTCAGTCCTGTATCTGCACATTTAAGTACTTGAAAAGTCGAAGTGCACTAATTGCAATTTCGGTGATATTTATTATGTTAACCGCTGGTTGCGCACAAAACACTGCTGGGCCTCCCAAATCAGATTCAGACCAGGAAAAACAGGTATTAAGCAAGGATGTACGGATGAAGTGGTGGCGTGAGGCGAGATTCGGGATGTTCATTCACTGGGGTCTTTATGCTGTACCTGCTGGTCAGTGGAATGGAAAGAAAATTTCGGGCACAGGCGAGTGGATTATGGAGCAGGCCCCTATCCCTGCCGAGGATTACGAACAGTTCGCTGGAAAATTTAATCCAGTCAAGCTCAATGCCGACCAGTGGGTACAAATCGCCAAGGACGCAGGGATGAAGTATATCGTCATCACGTCAAAGCACCACGAAGGTTTTTGTCTGTGGGATTCAAAAGTGTCAAACTACGACATAATGGACGCTACGCCATTTAAGCGAGATATACTCAAAGAGCTGTCTGAGGCGTGTGCCAAAAATGGTATCCGGCTGTGTTTTTATCACTCGATATTGGACTGGCATCATCCGGATGCACAGGCACCCTTTTATCCACACTATAACGATGGCAGTCGCTCGAACCCCAATTTTCAGCGATATGTTGATACCTATTTAAAACCACAAATCAAGGAGCTTATAACAAATTACGGTCCGCTTGGCGTTCTCTGGTTCGACGGTGAATGGATAAAGGACTGGACCGAGCCAATGGGCAAGGACATGTACAGCTATGTCCGCGGCCTTCAGCCGGACATTATTATTAACAACCGAGTGGGTAAAGGCCGTAAAGGAATGCAGGGCATGAGCAAAGGCGACCAGTACGCCGGAGACTTTGGAACTCCCGAGCAGCAGGTACCTCCAACAGGTTTTCCGGGTGTTGACTGGGAAACCTGTATGACCATGAACAATACCTGGGGATTTAAGTCCTATGACAATCACTGGAAGCCGACAAGGGACCTGATTCGCAGACTGGCGGATATTGCCAGCAAAGGCGGTAATTTTCTGCTGAACGTCGGCCCTACCGCAGAAGGCATCATTCCTGAGCCGAGCGTCAAACGCTTAGCGGCTATGGGCGAATGGATGAAAGTAAACAGCGAAAGTATCTACGGCACTACTGCCAGCCCACTCGGTAAATTACCATGGGGCAGGTGCACGGCAAAGCCGGGAAAACTATATCTGCATGTATTTAGTTGGCCGAGAGATGGGAAGTTACAGGTACCGGGCTTGAAAAGCAAGGTCATAAAAGCATACCTGCTTGCCGATGAGAAACATGTTAAGCTACCTGTTAAGAGTAAAGGGAAAAACAAACTTATAATCGTACCAAACGAAGCACCTGATAAAATCAATTCAGTTGTCGTGCTGGAAATAAAAGAAAAGTGAAAAAATGTAACCTGATATAGAAAAGGAGTGAGATATATGAAACTTATACCTTTGGATGACAGAGTTGTAATTAAGCAATCAGAAGCGGAAGAAAAAACCTCAGGCGGCATCATTCTGCCCGACACTGCGAAGGAAAAACCACAGATTGGAAAAATCATAGCCGTCGGAACAGGAAAGCTGCTCGATAACGGCAAACGGAACAAAATGTCTGTAAAGAAAAACGACAAAGTTATCTATGGAAAATACATGGGAAACGAAGTAGAAATCGACGGTGAAAAGTACGTTATTCTGCGAGAGGATGATATTTTGGGAATCGTAGAAAGTTAAATTAGTTCGTTGTTCTTAGTTCATTGTTCATAGTGTTTTAGTAAATGAGAATTGATGAGGTGATAGGAAATGGCAAAGCAATTAATGTTTGATGATACGGCACGAACACACCTTAAAGAAGGTTTGGCACAGTTAGCTAATACAGTCAAAGTAACACTTGGGCCAACCGGTAAAAACGTGATTCTACACAAAAGCTGGGGCTCACCAAAGATAACCAAAGATGGGGTATCAGTAAGCAAAGAAATCGAGCTGCCCGAGCCGTTCAAAAATATGGGTGCAAAGATGGTCAATGAAGCTGCCAGCAAAACGTCAGACGAGGTCGGCGACGGCACAACGACATCGACGGTCCTTGCAAAAGCGATTTATTTCGAGGGCCTAAAGTATGTAACTGCCGGTGCAAATCCAATGGCCATTCAGCGAGGAATTAACAAGGCCGCCGAGGCCGTTGCTGATTTCATCAAAAAGGTCAGCGTTCATGTAAAAGGCCATGATGATATTGCAAAAGTGGCAACCATCAGCGCAAACAACGACCCAGTGGTCGGCGAGCTTTTAGCCGATGCGATGGATAAAGTCGGCAAGGAAGGCATTATCGAGGTCGAAGATGGTAAAGGGATGCAAAGTGAGCTGGATGTGGTCGAAGGTATGCAGTTTGATAAAGGTTACATATCGCCCTACTTTATGACTAACGCCGAGACGCAGGAGGCAGTTTTTGAGGATGTTTATATACTGCTGCATGAAAAGAAGATATCCAATATTCGCGAGCTTGTGCCGCTGCTGGAAAAGATAGCGCATGTTGCAAAGCCGTTACTGATTATCGCCGAAGACGTCGAGGGCGAAGCACTGGCGGCACTGGTGATTAACCGTCTGCAGGGCGTATTAAAATGCTGCGCCGTCAAAGCACCCGGCTTCGGCGACCGCAGAAAAGCAATGTTGGCCGACATAGGTATTACAACCGGTGGGCAGGTAATTACTGAAGACCTCGGTATCAAGCTCGAAAGTATTGAGCTAACACAATTAGGCCAAGCCAGGAAGGTCGTTATAGACAAGGATACAACCACAATAATCGAAGGTGCCGGTAAAAAGAAAGATATTAATGCTCGATGTGACCAAATCCGCAATCAAATCGAAAAGACAACCAGCAGCTACGACCGCGAAAAACTTCAGGAACGCCTGGCAAAACTAACCGGCGGAGTGGCTGTCATCAAGGCAGGCGCCGCAACCGAAACGGAAATGAAGGAACGCAAAGACCTGCTGGATGATGCGCTGCACGCAACAAGGGCAGCGGCTGAAGAAGGTGTTGTGGTGGGCGGCGGTATTGTGTTTTTGCGTTCCATCAGCGAGGTAGAAAAGGCCCGAGCAAAAGCCAAAGGCGATGAAAAGATTGGCTTTGATATTTTAAGCAAGGCGCTTAAAGCACCAACGCAGCAGATAGTAGAAAATTCCGGCGAACATGGTGACGTGGTCGTTGCTCAGCTTCTCGAAAAGCTTCAAAAACAGAACAATATCGGCTATGATGCCAATACGGGTGAGTTTGTCGATATGCTCAAAGCCGGAATTATCGACCCGGCAAAGGTCGCCAGGACGGCCCTGGAAATGGCCGCTTCAGTAGCAGGGCTGATGCTCACTACTAATGTGTTAGTGACAGAATTGAAAGATGACGATAAAGACGAAGAGCCGATACCTGGTTCTGTAAGATAAATCT
>CAZOQJ010000110.1:3088-8530 GCA_964581905.1 uncultured Pirellulales bacterium | reverse complement strand
CGATAAACTGCCAGAGCACAGACGGCAGGCCGTATTCCTTGGCCATTTCTATCCCATCTTTGACGTGGCCGACGATAATCAAATGACTCATCGTAGGTGAAATTTCCTTATGGCGGCTTTTTAAGCCCATTTGGTTCTCGACAAAATAGCTTGGCTTATTGATTTTTCCGATATCGTGGTAATAAGCACCGACCCTGCACAAAAGGCCGTTACGCCCGATTGCCTCAGCAGCGGCTTCAGCGATAGAACCTATTAACAAACTATGGCTGAACGTGCCGGGTGCTTCCATTGCGAGTCTTTTCAATAACGGCTGATTAGCGTCGCTGTAGTCCAGCAGTGTCATACTGGTAGCTATTCCGAAGATTTTTTCGATAATCGGAAGCAAACTCTGGATAAGCAGGCCCATCAGGAGAACTGCTGCTGCATGATAGCCGGCATTGTTAAATATATCACCGGTCTTAGGATTTTCTCCTGAGATGTCCAAATAGGACATTGCAATCGCTGTTATGAACACTATTGCGGCTGCCAGAGTGCTGACTTTGAGCAGCTTCATTCTTGTGCGGATTTCTTTTAAGGAGAAACAGCAGGTGAAAGCGGCCGAGAGCATTGTCAAAAGCAGGCTCATACCCGTAAGTTGATATTTGTTATCCATTATTGGCCCTACCGCCAGATAGGCAAGCAGGCAATAGAACATACTCATACCTATCGCAAAACGCTGGTCATAGGCGATTGTCAGAATGACGGCTGCTGCGACGGCGGTAGCGGTGGCCCAGTAGGTATGTCTGGACAATATGATACCGACTCTGGTTGTTGCTAACAGCAAAATAAATGAGCAGACCAGTACCAGTGCCCTGACGTGGTTTTTTATGATTCGGCCTTGATAATGGTAGATATAAATAGCTGCTGCCAGAGAAATCAGCACTAGTATGGCAGTTATCTGTATCAGGTTATTGTAGTTTGGGAACGAGATGACGGCGATACACAAAACGGCGAAGAGCAGGCACAGAAGAACCGAGATTATACTATCGGTGTCGGCGAACCGGCTTATTTTCGAGAAGCGCTCGCCGGTTTTCCTCTTACGCACCTGGCTTCGACGTGAGCTTATTTTTCCAAAAAACCGCATATTTAGTTAAATAGTGTCAATAAAACTACATTGTAGCAGAAGACCGCACTCGTCACGGCGGCCTGCTTCGGCGAAGGCCTACGCCGAGCTTGAGAGCATGCCGTAGCCGGACTGCGTACACTCAGGATGCGAATTAACAATATACCACACAGTTTCCTTTTCAGCAACTAATTTTACGGATTTAACTTAATTGTCATTCTACAAGCGAAGCTACCAAAAAGCCAAAAAGACCACATCGTAAAACCTAAGTTTTATTGTTTATATTGTCCGGTCAAACATAAATTCTTAATTAGGCATTGAGAACATTTAGGCTTAGCACCGCAAGTAGATTTTCCAAAATGCCAAAAGATTCTGTCTAAGTCAGCAGGTAAATATTTATAATCTGTAAGTTTCGATAATTTCTGGATGAGTCTGTGTAAAAACAAATAATTCTCTTTGTTATTAGGATTATTTCCCATTTCTAATTCATCATCTTCGAGCAAATCATAGCCATAATTCAGTAATCCTATACGGGTTATAACCCGGGTGACATGCAAATCATTAGCAACATAATTTGAATTAAAACTTGATAAAGCCAAATCCCTTACTTTAAGTTTAATATTCTTAATCTTTAATAGCTCATCTTCTTGAAAATCAGTTTCGTGGTATTTCTCCGCACGATCAAAATAATTTTTCCAATCCCATTTAAGGTTTTGTGCGAACATTTTTACAACATCAATTATAACTTGACTGCCAACCTTAGCCCCCCAACGATATTTTGCTTTTTTCAAAATTAGTTGGTAGTTCTCTTTCTTCAAATCCTGTTTGCTCTTTATCGAATTTCTAAGTTCCGTATAAACTTTTTCTCCACTTTCACCTTTTATTGCCCTAACCAGCAAATCCCTCAAGATAGAAAGAAGAATTTTAATATCAGCTTCATCAGACTTGGATTTTATAAGCTTTCGATTTTCCTCAATCTGCTTTCTGTGTTTTTGTATCCAATCTTCAATCTTATGGGTTTCCTTATTGAAAGATGCTTCGATTTTGATAATTTTTGAAATTAACCTATTTATATCGGGTAATTTAATCTCCACGACAGCTCTTTTTTTATTTACCATTTTAGTACTGCACCCGTGTCGGCGGATGTGGCCATTGTGGCGTACTTGGCCAAATAGCCCTTCGTAATTCTCGGCTTTGGTGGCTTGAAGTTTTTCTTCCGCCCAGCTAATTCTTTTTCAGATAGCTGCACGTTTATCTTATTATTGGGTATGTCGATATCGATGATGTCACCATCTTTTAATAATCCGATTGGCCCCCCTACCGCCGCTTCGGGACTTATATGACCGATACAGGCGCCGCGCGTTCCGCCGCTGAACCTGCCGTCCGTAATAAGCGCAACCGATTCTCCCAACCCTGCACCCATAATATAACTGGTCGGGCTGAGCATCTCCTGCATACCCGGGCCGCCTTTGGGGCCTTCATTACGGATAACAACGACATCACCTTTTTTTACCTTGCCTGCCAGAATACCTTCACAGGATTCTTCCTGACTTTCAAAAATAACCGCCGGGCCGCTATGGGTCAGCATCTCAGGAGCAACTCCCGCCATCTTTACCACCCCGCCTTCCGGAGCGAGATTGCCCCGCAGAATAGCTAAGCCGCCGGTCTTCGAGTATGCATTATCAAGAGGATGAATAACCTCCGGTTTTTCAATCTTGGCATCAGCAATATTCTCGCCGAGCGTTTTTCCAGTTACCGTCAGACAATCGGTATTAAGCAGATTGGCAATCTGACTGACCTCTTTTAGAATTGCACTTATACCGCCGGCGGCATCAACATCCTCTACATGGAACTTGCTCGACGGTGCTACTTTGCAGATATTTGGGCATTTGGCTGAGATTGCGTTTATACGCTCAAGGTCGTATTTAATGCCGGCTTCGCTGGCGACAGCCAAAGAGTGCAGGACCGTATTTGTTGAGCCGCCCATCGCCATATCCAGGACAAGGGCATTATCCAGCGATTTTTCATTAATTATATTCAGCGGTTTGATGTCCTTTTCAATGAGCGTCATAATCTGTTTACCTGCTTGTTTATAAAGCTGCTGTCGTTTTGGGTCAATCGCCAGGATAGTACCGTTGCCGGGAAGGGCCATCCCAATCGCCTCGCAGAGACAGTTCATCGAATTAGCGGTAAACATACCCGAGCAGCTCCCCTCTCCCGGACAACCGGTGCATTCAAGCTCTTTTAATTGTGCTTCATCAATTTTGCCGGCGTTGAACTGGGCAACACCTTCAAAAATGCTGATAAGGTCGACTGCCCTGCCGTCTTTCATTTTACCCGCAGCCATTGGCCCGCCGGAGACAAAAATCGTTGGGATGTTCAGCCGAACCGCCGCCATCAGCATTCCCGGGATGATTTTGTCGCAGTTGGGGATGCAAACAAGGCCGTCAAAACAGTGCGCCTTTGCCATAGTCTCTACGGAATCAGCGATAATTTCGCGCGAGGCCAGAGAATACTTCATACCCGTATGCCCCATAGCAATACCGTCGCAGACCGCTATCGTATTAAATTCAAAAGGCGTTCCGCCTGCCTCGCGGACTGCCTGTTTGACAACCTCAGCCACCTTATTGAGGTGTACGTGGCCCGGCACTATCTCGCAGAAGCTGTTGGCAATACCGATAAATGGTTTATCGATATCGGCGTCAGTAAGACCGCAGGCACGGAGCAGGCCCCTGTGCGGTGCCCGTTGAAAACCCTTTTTGACTGTATCGCTTCTCATAATTCATTTCTCCTATTTATAGTGAGCATGTCGAACCTATATGTAACACAAGCTTCCAAAGGTAGCACGGCCATCTTGGCCGTGTCTTCACGGCTGATTTTAACCGATAAGCAAAAAAAAGACAAAGAAAAACCACGTAGGCTGGCGTCCTGCCCGTGGTGCCTGCCCTGCGAAGCCCTGCCATTTAGGGTGAAGTGGGAAGCTTGCCCGCCCTGAGCGGGCCTGTCCTGAGTGTAATCGAAAGAGTCGAACCGTCGAACGGGTCGAACCTAAAAAATGGTTCATAAAGCAATCTGAAAACCTTATTCTAACCAATAAATAAAGCCAAATAAAGAAAAAAACAGTTGTTGTTAGAAAGATAAAATATATAATTATAAATCGAATGGTTAAAAGTGCCTAAAGTTATGGATTTATACGCTATGGCGTATTATTTTTCAACTTTAGTTCACTTTAGCTCACTTTAGTCACTTTCGCTCACTTATAATTATGGAGATTAAACAATGAAACAAGTCAAATACCTCAGCTTATATATGACCATTATTGCTTTGTTAATGCTTTTAGCAACAGGTTGTGCTCCTTCCGGTGAAAAGGCAGAAATTCAGGTCAAACCACGTCCGTCGTCTGTCCTCCGTCCTCCGTCGTCCGACGAGTCACGAGAGACGAAAGACGAGGGACGAGCTGGGGTCGAACTGGCACTGAAGTTCTCCGAGGGAGACTCAACAACTTATAAAGTAATTACAGAGGCCCAGAGGAAGATTAAAGGGGAAGGGGCTTTGCTGGAGAACGACAAGTTCAAGGGAGGCACCACCGGCAATAGAGTTGAGTTCACTTTTACTCAGCAAATACAAAGTGTCGATGCTCAAGACAACGCCGTCGCAAAGATAACTATCGATAAGCTGAAGTACTCAACTAAAGTCAAAGACAAGGTTACTACGGACTTCGACAGCTCCAGGGAAAAAGACCGGAATAGTCCTTTGTATAACCTAATCGGGCTAAGTTACACTATAGAAATCTCTCCTGAAGGCCAGGTTTCAAAGATTATCGATGTGCCCACCATCGGCACGAGCGGGGGCTCAGCTAACCAGGACGCTTCGATGTTGCTTAAACCGGAGGCAATCAAGCTTCGTCATACAATTCCGGCATTGCCCGCTTCGCCCGCGAAGCGAGGCGAGCCCGTTGCCGAGAAAAACAAGCTGCGACCAGGTGACAGCTGGAACAACGTAAAGCCCTTTACTTTCGGTATGATGGGCTCTAAATCCTACGAAAGAATCTACACGCTGAAGGAAATCGAGGACATGGATAATCGCCGGACTGCATTAATCCAGATGAGCGCAATACCCTCTGCAGGAACAGTGGCAGAGCCACAAGAGGAGCAGGCAATGGGTATCTTCTCGAAAATGTTCGACAATACAGAAAAATATACGGGTGTGCTAAAGCTGGATTTAAATACCGGCAAGGTCGAAGAGTATTCTGAAAAACTGCAGTCGGAATGGGTTGCAGTTGACCCAGAGGCCGGGCAAAAAGCTGACAGCGAACCTGCTGCGCTGAGGATGACCGCCAC
>CAZOQJ010000110.1:0-2988 GCA_964581905.1 uncultured Pirellulales bacterium | reverse complement strand
AATTTGAAAGAGGCATTGATGGTTTTTATGGCTGTTGCTATGGGGGTTCTTGCGGGATGTGAGCCGACAGCCCAGCAGGAGAATCTGCTAAGTAAGGAAAAGAAACTATTAGCAGCAGGAAAAGAATTATTAACCGTAGATTTCCAGGAGGGTCAGATTCTTCGATACAGGTTTACATCCAGCAGAGATATTACTATCGATTGGGACCCGGAGAAGAAACAAACCAAGAAGGGTAAAAATCCCATCGATAAAACCTCCGAGTCGCTCGAAATGGTTGTCGCATATACGCCGGTTGAAGTAAACCCATTCGGCCTTACAACTATCAAGGCAGTCTGCGAATCTGTGAGAACCAGGCGAAGCAAAGGCTCACAAAAAAATGCCGTAGATAGTCTTCGAGGCAGCACTTTCACGTTTACCGTTGGCCCTACGGGCATAATAGAGGACTATTCACAGCTCACAGCGTTAATCGAAGAGGCCGGCAAAAAGGCGTTTCAATCAAGCTCCAGCAGAGGAAGAGTTAAAGAACCTGATATGATTGGAGATTTTTCCGCAGGCCAATGGTTCTTATGGAATTCGGTTGCCAGCATCGAAAGACCTGCTGAAGGTATATCAGCAGGTCAAAGCTGGAAATCCAAACTACCTGTTCCCGGGCCGATGGTGATGAAAAAAGCAAGAGAAGTTACATACACGCTTGATAGAGCCCAGCAGAGTGAGATAGGACGGATTGCTGTTATAAAAAGCTCTTATTCGCCTACGGAACCGGTCCCGGACAACTGGCCGCCATTGCCCTATTCAGGCGCATTTCAAATGCGCGGGACGTTCGGTTTCCTCAGGGGCTATCAAATTCTTCAGCTGCACGGCCAGGGCGAGGAGCATTTCAATGTCGATGCCGGACGAATAGAAATGTCCAACCAGCAGTATGAGGTTCAATTAGAGGCCGTTATTCCTTTTGGTATCGATGTAAAGCCACTGATAACTATGAAACAAAATTTCAAAATGCAGCGGCTCAAATAGCTGGTAACTGGGGAGGTAATTACAGGTTGGAACGTAAAAATCTATGGGCGCCCTGGCGGATTAAATATATTCAGGGCCTAAATGAAAAAAGCGATTGCTTCATCTGCCACAATCTGCAAAATCCTCAGGATGATGACAAAAATCTCGTGCTGTGGCGAACAGACAGGAGCATCGTAGTACTAAATCGCTATCCGTACAACAACGGCCATCTGCTGATAGCGCCGGCCCGGCATATCCCTGACCTCGACAAGGCGACCGACGAGGAGCTGCTGGAAATGATTAAGCTGGTCAGGGAATCGCAAAAAGCCCTGTCGCTGGCGATAAAACCCCACGGCTTTAATGTCGGGATGAATTTCGGCAGATGCGCCGGAGCGGGTCTGCCGGAGCATCTGCACATTCACATCGTGCCCCGATGGGATGGCGATACCAACTTTATGAACGTATGCAGCGATACCGATGTCATCAGCCAAAGTTTGACTGAGCTTCTCGAGCTTTTAAAACAAATAAGCAAAGAACACAATCTTCCCAACATATAACAACTTGCGAGATGATACGAGCGACGAGTCACGAGTCACGAGAGACGAAAGTATGTCCAACGAACTTGCCTGTTATGCGGTTAATGAAAAGACGAGCAGGGGCAGAAAGTTCAGCGAAAAGCCCCACCCGTACCGCCCGGACTTCGAGCGTGACCGCGACCGCATAATCCACTGCTCTGCCTTTCGACGCCTGGAAGGCAAAACGCAGGTCTTCACACCCGGCTTGGATGACTATTACCGCACACGCCTGACGCATACCATCGAAGTGGCACAAATAGGAAGGACCATCGCAAGCCAGCTTCAGCTAAATGTCAGCTTAACCGAGGCAATATGCCTTGCACATGACTTGGGCCATCCGCCCTTCGGCCACGCCGGCGAAAAGGTGCTCAATGATTTACTAAGTGGATTCGGAGGATTCGAGCATAACCAGCAGAGCTTGCGAATCGTTGATTTGCTCGAACATCCGTATCCGGATTTTTTCGGCCTGAACCTGATGTACGAGACCCGCCTGGGACTGGCTAGGCACCGAAGCACATACGATACGCCAAAGGACGACGATTTCTGTGAGTCAAACTGTTCGCTCGAAGGCCAGGTTGCTGATATTGCCGACCGTATCGCATATAACTGCCACGATCTCGAAGATGGTATGCGGGCCGGGCTAATTAGCTCTGAGCAATTAAAAAGTGTTGAAATATTCGCCGAAGCACAGAGGGCAATATTTGCTGATTCGATTGACGACCGATTCATCCGCAATACGAGGACTGCAAAGGCGATTATCGATAAGCTCGTCAGCGATTGCATCGATACAAGTAAAAAAGCTCTAAAAGATAATAACGTTACAACAATTGACGATGTATACAAAACAAGCAAAAATTTAGTCGTGCTCTCTGCCCGAAGCGAGGCTGAGCTTGCCGAGCTGGAAAAATTCCTGCTGGAGAATTTTTATCTCCACGAAAAGGTGTTAAAGACGGCAAATCAGGTTCAAAGCTGGCTCCAGCAGCTTTTTGAGATGCTCTGTAATAAGCCGCAACTGATGCCGGGCTATTTCCGACGATTTATAGACAAAGAAGGCCTACAGCGAACCGTCTGCGACTATATCGCAGGCATGACCGATAGATTCGCTATCAGGATGCTCACCGTGGAGAAGATACAAAATCCGAATATCTAAATCCGAAATCCGAAACAAATTCAAATATTCAAAGGCTCAAAATCCAAAAGACAAACCGCGGATTTCACGGATTTGTCATTCCGCACCCATTCGGCCTTGCTCAGGGCAGGCTTGATGCGGAATCCAAAAATATTTAGCCTGCTGCTTGTCCGCCGTCTTTTTGGCGGATTTCACGGCAGGTTTTTTCTGCCTAAGCAACTTATTTGAGAAATCTTGGTTGAAAGTTATCCAGCCAATGCTATGATATAGGGGTTAATTTTAGTGACTGCC